>JAJYAS010000046.1 GCA_021779415.1 Bacillota bacterium | reverse complement strand
GTGCCTAAGGACGACGGGGGTTTTTCCCAGTCGTCCTTAGGCAACCACAGGATTTAAATTTAGTACAATCTTCTTCGGTAGCTCAAAGAGGGTGAAGGAGTGCACGACATGTCAGTGTTTTATATCGTTATCCAGCAGATCGTAAATGGGTTAATTCTTGGTTCTTTCTATAGTCTCGTCGCTTTGGGTTACTCTATGGTTTACGGAATTATAAAGTTGCTTAATTTTGCTCATGGTGACATTTATATGGCTGGGGCGTTCGTAGGGTTCGGAGCTCTGGGTATTTTCGGAAGCATATTAGGTGTCGGTTGGCTAGGGATTACTGTGGCCTTATTGATTAGCATGTTTCTTGTAGGGCTTTTGGGAATGTTAATACATAGAATTGCCTATCAACCGCTCTTAAATAAACGGGCACCGCGTATGTCGCTGTTGATTACGGCGGTGGGAGTGTCCTTTACGTTATTTAACGGGGTTATGGTTATGACTAACGGAGAATACAAAGCGTTTAGTACTAGCTTAGGTTATGAGGGTATTACTATCGGTCCTGTTAATATTACTTATACGCAAATCATCATGGTCGTGGCTACGGCAATTTTAATGCTAGTTTTGTATTGGTTTATTAATCGTACCATGTACGGCAAAGCAATGCGGGCCATTGCCCTTGATCAGGATGCTTGCCGTTTAATGGGGATTAATGTGACGCAAACAATCGGATTGACCTTTTTCGTTGGATCGGCATTAGCGGCCGCGGCAGGGGTTATGGCCGGAGTGTATTATGGCAGTATTCATTTCTACATGGGTTTTATTATCGGCTTAAAGGCATTTACTGCTGCGGTCATCGGTGGAATCGGGAGCATTCCCGGAGCTATGCTAGGAGGTCTTGTCTTGGGGCTGTTGGAAACTGCTGGCACTCAACTCCCCTTTATTGGGTCCGCCTGGAAAGACGTTTTTACCTTCGGGATCTTGATTCTTTTGTTGGTGTTAAAACCGACCGGAATTTTGGGTAAAAGCGAGATTGAGAGGATGTAGAGGATGGGTAACTCTGTAGGTTTAAAAGATCGTTTAAAAGAAAAACTGGGTGGCAAAAAAACACGTGGTGTTGCCCTGGCAGCACTCAGTGCTGTCGTCCTCCTACTCCCTCTAGTTACCAATAACTATGTAGAGGAAGTGATGACCAATACCTTTTTCTATATCATTTTAGCTTTAGGGTTGAATATTGTTATAGGATATGCAGGGTTGGTTGACCTCGGTTATGCTGCTTTTTTTGCTGTTGGAGCCTACACAACTGGGATTCTGATGAATTTCGGCCTTAATTTCTGGTTAACCATCCCGATAGCTGTATTTTTTTGTATTATTGCAGGGATTATTATTGGTGGCCCAACGTTAAGGTTGCGAAGCGATTACTTAGCCATCGTGACCTTAGGATTCGGGGAGATCACCCGGATTGTTGCGCGTAACCTGAAAATTACGGGTGGGGCGAGTGGCCTGGTTGGGATTCAACGACCGAGTATTTTCGGGCATAAACTCTATCAGATTACGGATTTCTATTATACCTTTTTTGTCTTGGTCGTCTTGGCCATCATCATCGCACAACGGCTTTATAATTCCCGATTGGGAAGGGCTTGGCAATATATTCGCGAGGACGAAGATGCCGCTGAAGCCATGGGGATTGATCCAGTCAAGACTAAACTCTATGCTTATATGATTGGCGCTGCTTTTGGGGGAGTAGCGGGAGCATTCTTTGCCGTCAAGATGACCGCCATTTCGCCGGAGACCTTCGCCTTTACCCAATCCGCTATGATTTTATTAGCTGTAATTCTGGGTGGAATGGGTAAAATCCCTGGCGCAATTCTGGGGGCTGTTTTTCTGGTCTTCTTTCCGGAAATTTTCCGAAGCATCGGTCAGATGCGGATGCTTTTTTTTGGCATCCTGCTGGTTATTATTATGGTCTTCCGTCCTCAAGGGCTTTGGCCAGAACGAAAAAGTTAACGTCTTTTAATCTTGATATAAAATGTAATGTTCTGAACATGCCAAGAGAATTGCATAAAACCCGGAACTTAGAAAAAAAGGATGAAGTAGAATGTCGATCTTAGAAGTGAAAAAGCTAACCTTGCGTTTTGGTGGGTTGACCGCAGTGAGTAACTTGAGCTTCGATATAGAAGAGAATTCAATTATGAGTCTAATTGGGCCCAATGGGGCAGGTAAGACTTCTGCTTTCAATTGCTTGACGGGTTTTTATAAGGGAAGCGAAGGGGAGATCCTTTTCAAGGGGCAAAGTATCTTTTGGCAAAAGCCGCACAAGATTACTAAGCTAGGTATGGCTCGAACGTTTCAGAATTTACGTCTGTTCAAAGATATGACTGTCTTAGAAAATGTCATGTCTGGCATGCATTGCCGTACTTCGGCTGGAGTTTTTGGAGCGATTTTAAGACTGCCCAGCCAGCGTCAGGAAGAACAGAAGATTAGGCAGGTCAGTGAAGAGTGTTTGGATTTCGTCGGCATATTAGATAAGAAAGACCGACTAGCCCGTAATTTGGCCTATGGAGATCAACGACGAGTGGAGTGGGCTAGAGCCTTAGCCACACAACCGAAACTCCTTTTGCTGGATGAACCCGCAGCTGGACTTAACCAAGATGAGAAAGAACAGTTAGTTGAATTAATCCGCCGAATTCAGAAGGACCTAGGAATTACGGTATTGCTGATTGAACATGATATGGGTCTCGTCATGAAGGTCTCGGAAAAAATAGTGGTCATTGACTATGGACAGAAGATAGCAGAAGGGACGGCGGAAGAAGTTAAAAATGATCCAAGGGTCATTGAAGCCTACCTGGGCAAGGAGGATGAGGAATGAACGATATGGCTCTCGTCCTGCACAACGTGGAGACTTATTACGGCAAGATACATGCTTTGAAAGGGGTAAGTTTGGAAGTGCCCCGAGGGAAGATTGTCACTTTGCTGGGTTCCAATGGCGCCGGAAAGACCACGACCTTACAGACGATCTCAGGTTTGATCCAGGCATCTTCTGGAAAAATAGAGTTTTATGGGCGGGATATTTTCAGAGAAAAAGCCCACAATATTGTTGGCATGGGGTTGATCCATGTGCCAGAAGGGCGCCGGATCTTTAAGGACTTGACGGTCAAGGAGAATCTGGAGCTGGGTGGTTTTACATTAAAAGATGAAGCGTTACGTCGCAAAAGAATAGAACATGTCTTTGAAATCTTCCCGCGCTTAAAAGACCGTCAGAAGCAAAGTGGTGGGACGCTGTCTGGTGGAGAGCAACAAATGCTGGCGATTGGTCGTGCCATGATGACGGAGCCCAAACTACTCTTATTGGACGAGCCTTCAATGGGTTTGGCTCCGCTGATCGTTCAAGATATCATGAGAATTATTAAGCGGCTGAATTCTGAAGGAACAACGATCTTGCTGGTGGAGCAAAACGCCAAAATAGCCTTAAAATTAGCGGATTATGGCTATGTCTTGGAGACAGGTCAGCTAGTTATGGAAGGGGATAGTGCCGAGTTAAGGCGGGATGAGAGAATTACCAAGGCCTATCTTGGGGAGTGAAATTTTGGTTGAGAGCAAGATTTTCGATATTATGAAGTATTCTATCCATGATGGGCCTGGTATCCGGACGACCGTCTTTTTTAAAGGCTGTCCCCTCAAGTGTCAGTGGTGCCATAACCCAGAAAGTCAAGGATTTGGACAAGAGTTAATGTATTGGCCGGACCGATGTATCGGTTGTGGGCAATGTTTGGAGATTTGTCCGAACGGGGCGGTTGTCTCTACGGCGGGAAAATTCGAATACCTACGGGATGAATGCCAGGCTTGCGGGGCATGCTGTAAGGCTTGTCATGCTGGGGCAAGAGAACTTGTAGCTAAAACGATGTCAGTAAGTGAGGTCATGGCTGAGATCGAGAAAGATTTAATTTTCTATGACGAATCGGGGGGCGGGGTAACCTTTTCCGGAGGGGAAGCGGTTATGCAGCCCGTCTTTCTTTTAGAACTGCTTAAAGAGTGTCGGAAGAAGGAAATCCACGCTACTGTGGAGACCTGCGGGTATGTAAACCTTGAATTCTTGCAAACGATAAGCGACTATGTAAATCTGTTCCTATATGATTTGAAACTTATGGATCATCAGAAACATCAAAATTTCACAGGGGTTCCTAATGAACTTATCTTAGATAATCTGCGCTGGCTTGCTGAGCACCATCCACGGGTCATTGTCCGGGTACCGATCATTCCGGGAATTAACGATGACGAAGAAAACCTAAGTCAATTAGGAGACTTTGTCGCATCCTTAAAACGGGTCTCTGAACTTCACATTCTACCTTACCATAAAGCGGGGGTGGATAAGTACCAGCGACTTGGTCTTATATATCTGTTGCCGGACATACAATCCCCAGACAACGAACACCTGGAGCAGATCGTGCGCCGATTGGAACAATTTGGCCTGACAGTTAAAATCGGGGGATAAATAGGGGAAAGGAGAGGTTTAGGAATGAACGAAAGGGTAACCCTGCTCAGGCAACTGAGTTTAGAGACAGAAGCCTATATTTCCTCAGAAAGAGCAGAGCTGATGACGGAATTCTATCGTACCGCTGGAAATTCGTCTGTCCCTGTCCAACGGGCTTTGGCGTTTAAGTACATGTTGGAGCAGAAAGAGATCTGTATTAACGAGGGCGAATTGATTGTAGGGGAGAGGGGACCGGCCCCTAAGGCTACTTATACCTATCCAGAACTCTGCTGTCATAGCCTTGAAGATTTAGATATTCTTAATTCACGCCCTAAAATATCGTTTAAAGTCAGTTCCCAAGTGCGAGAGGCCTACGAAAAGCGCATTATTCCTCACTGGGAAGGGAGATCCATGCGTGATCTCATTTTTACGGAGATGTCTGCGGATTGGAAAGCGGCTTATGATGCTGGGATCTTTACTGAGTTCATGGAACAGAGGGCACCGGGGCATACAGTCCTTGATGATAAAATCTATCGTTTAGGTTTTCTGAATTTCATCGCCGACATCGATGCTCATTTGGCGAGACTCGATTATTTAAACGATGTCGAAGCATATCATAAGCAGGAAGAACTGAAAGCTATGCGGATCAGCGCAGAAGGGATTATCAAGTTTGCAGAGCGATATGCAGATAAGGCTATGGAATTGGCCCAATCGGAAAAAGGTGCTCTTCGTAAGGCGGAACTGGAGAAGATCGCTGAGGTCTGTTCTCACGTTCCGGCTCATGCCCCTCGAAATTTCTGGGAGGCTTTGCAAGCGTATTGGTTTGTGCATTTGGGTGTTATTATCGAACTTAATACCTGGGATGCTTTTAATCCTGGCAGGCTAGATCAACATTTATATCCCTTTTATAAAAAAGGCTTAACGGAGGGAACGTTCACAGAAGAAGAGGCTAAAGAGCTGCTGCAGTGTTTCTGGGTGAAGTTTAATAATCAGCCAGCGCCACCGAAAGTTGGGGTAACTGCGGCGGAAAGCGGCACGTATACGGATTTTGCGAATATTAACAGTGGCGGACTCAAGGCGGACGGATCGGACGGAGTTAATGATGTCACTTATTTGGTCCTAGATGTAATCGATGAAATGCGTCTCTTGCAGCCAAGTTCGAATATCCAGTTGAGTAAGAAAAATCCGGATCGCTTTTTAAGGAGAGCGGCCCGAATCATAAGGAAGGGTTGGGGTCAGCCTTCCGTGTTTAATGCTGACACGGTGGTTGAGGAACTTCTGCGCCAGGGTAAATCGATTGAGGATGCTCGGCAAGGTGGGACCAGTGGCTGTGTGGAAACAGGGGCTTTCGGCAAAGAAAGTTATATTTTAACAGGGTATTTTAATTTGCCCAAGATTTTCGAATTGGTCTTGCATAATGGACTAGATCCTAAGACGGGTCAGCGATTGGGTTTGGAAACTGGAGATCCCCAAAAGTTTAGTTCTTTCAATGAACTTTTTGCAGCCTTTAAACAGCAACTTCATTATTTTATCGATCTTAAGGTTAAAGGCAGCAATATTATCGAGCGACTTTATGCTGCTTACATGCCGTCGCCCTTCCTTTCTATGCTGATCGATGATTGTATCGCCAAGGGCAAAGATTATAATGACGGAGGTGCCCGCTATAATACAAACTATATCCAGGGTGTTGGTTTGGGTAGCTTAACGGACACATTGTCAGGCATCCGTTACCACGTCTTTGATCAAAAGGATCTAACTATGGAAGAGCTGCTTAAGGCCTTAAAAGCTAATTTTTCTGGACACGAGGCGGTGCGTCAGCTTCTCATCAACAAGACTCCGCATTTTGGGAATGATCATGACTATGCAGACGAAATCATGATAGATATTTTTAACGCCTATTATGCTGAAGTGAATGGAAGACCGACTACTAAGGGCGGTGTCTACCGTATCAACATGTTACCAACGACTTGTCATGTTTATTTTGGGACTGTCATTGGTGCTACGGCTGATGGCCGCCGGGCCTGGGAACCTCTCTCTGAAGGGATTTCTCCAGTTCAAGGATCTGATCGGTTAGGCCCGACAGCGGTCATCAAATCGGCTTCCAAACTGGATCATGCTCGGACAGGGGGGACCTTGTTGAATCTAAAGTTTACCCCACAAGTCTTAGAAGGGGAAGAAGGTCTTGATAAACTGGCTCAGTTGGTGCGGTCTTATTTTAAATTAAGTGGTCACCATATTCAGTTTAACGTGGTTAGTGCCAAGACTTTACGGGCTGCTCAAGGTGAACCAGAAAAATATCGAGATCTTATCGTGCGGGTAGCTGGGTATAGTGATTATTTCTGTGATCTGAGCGAAGCGTTGCAGGAAGAGATTATCGCACGGACAGAGCATACGGCATTTTAGGGGGAAATTAGCTAGAACAAATTAGGCCTTTTCCAATGATCCTACAGAATGGATCATTTGGAAAAGGTCTAATTTTTTGTTGGGATTCAATTGTTCCTAGCTAAGACAAATGTTTAAACATATTTGGACACTTTAAACACTTGTGTTCAAAATCGTTAAACACTTGGAACTGAGAACGGGATACGGGAAGGAGCTAGTCTTTACATTTCTTGGCATAGTTTTTGCAATTGCTATTTAGTAGCTTTGGAAGAGTTGGAAGGAAGAGAACGTTAACCTTGTTAAGGGGGTGTTATTTATGGAGCAAGAGATATATCAAACTCAACTTGAATACTTCATTGGCAACCTTGATTATGCTGCCAATATTGGGAGTGGGAAAATGTTAGAGGGCTTAGATTTACGGGATATAGCAGAAACATTAGGATTATAGCAGGAAGCGAGTCCCTTACCTTTGTTAATCTCGATAATTATGAGGACCTTTAGTAGGTTTAAACTCATTCTTAGCTCCTAATAATTCCGAATATTCAGTAAACACGTTAGGGCGTTAATGATATTCTCTCGATTTGAGAGGAACGTTACAAACGATTTACTAGCCAGGGAGAGTGTGTTTAATGCGAATCATCGAACATCCAATTTTAGATTTTCAGCGAGGAGAAGAGATCACCTTTTTCTTTGACGGTCAGGTAATTAAGGCTTTTGAGGGTGAAACCATTGCTGCAGCCCTACATGCCGCGGGAGTTAGAGTTCTGGGACACAGCCAAACAATTCATCGTCCGAGAGGTCTCTTCTGTGCCATCGGCAATTGTTCGTCCTGCCTGATGGTCGTTAACGGGGAACCTAATGTCAGGATTTGTGTGGAAAAAGTCCAACCCGGACTGCGGGTGGAAACTCAGCAAGGAAAGGGGTGCCTAAGGTGAAAGAGATAGAGATACTCATCATCGGCGGCGGACCAGCCGGTTTGAGTGCTGCCTTGGCCGCTGCTAACTTAGGTGCCAGTGTTCTTGTCCTAGAACGAGATGGAAAGCTTGGTGGCCAATTGGTCAAACAAACTCATAAATTCTTTGGCTCGAAAAAGCAATATGCTGGCGAACGTGGTTATCAGATCGGCGATTTTCTGATTAAGCAGTGTGAAACTAATCCCAAGATTGAAGTGTGGTCTGGGGCTACAGCTCTCGGGATTTATGAAGACGGTGTGGTTACCGCCGAAAAGGAAGATCAACACCTGAAAATTAAGCCGAAAAAAATTATCGTAGCGACTGGTGCTTCCGAGAAAATGATTGCTTTCCCCAATAATGATATGCCCGGTATTTATGGAGCGGGTGCTGTCCAAACCCTAATGAATGTGTATGGTGTCGTCCCCGGACAACGCGTGCTGATGATCGGCGCTGGAAATATTGGGCTGATCGTCTCATATCAATTGTTACAAGCGGGGGTGGAAGTGGCTGGGATTATTGAAGCGGCACCGACTATCGGAGGTTATCTGGTGCATGCTTCTAAGATTCGACGCGCGGGCGTACCTATTTTAACCTCACATACCATTCTAGAAGCGTATGGTAAAGACAGCGTTGAAGGCGCCGTAATCTGCAAACTGGATGATAACTGGCAGGTGATTCCAGGGAGCGAACAGGACCTAAAGGTCGATGTTATCTGTCTAGCCGTTGGTTTGAGCCCATTAACAGAACTCTGCTTCCAAGCGGACTGCCTGATGAACTATGTGCCGGAACTTTCTGGACATGTGCCCATTAGAAACCAATTTATGGAAACTACGCGCTCAGGCCTATATGTTGCTGGGGACGTCAGCGGGGTTGAAGAAGCCAGTTCTGCTATGGTGGAAGGACGTTTGGCGGGTGTTTGCGCTGCTAATCGTTTGGGGTACGGAAGCGATGTGGCTCCGAAGCTTCAAGCGGAAGCGTTGGCTGAGTTAAGCGAACTTCGGTCTGGTCCAGCTGGGCAAAAGACCGTTCAAGGGATACGGAAATTGATGGGCAAGGGGGAAACAGTGTGCTAAGTAAGACTGGAGTTCCAACTGAGGAGGAGTTGAAAACTGTATCCCCTTCGGAGGAGAGGCTTAAAAAGGGCCCTGTAGCCATCGTTGAGTGTTTCCAAAAGATTCCTTGCAATCCTTGCACAGAAGCCTGCAAGCAAGGAGCAATCTTGCCGATGCAAGACATAAATGACCTGCCAAAAATGGATTTTGACAAATGCAATGGCTGTGGTGTCTGTCTCAGTCGCTGTCCAGGACTGGCTATCTTCGTGGTTGACGCCTCATACAGTGCTACTCAAGCCATCGTCAGGATTCCCTATGAATATGTACCTGTACCCCAAGCTGGCAATAAAGTGGTTGGGGTAGACAGGGCTGGGAAAGAGCTGGGCACATTCAAGGTGGAAAGAGTTCAGTCAGGTGGCCCGAAAAATAAAACTTACACAGTGTGGCTGGTCGTACCCCAAGAATTGGCCATGAACGTGCGCAGTATTCGTTTGGGAGGGCTTAACCATGCAAACTAAGGAGACGATCGTCTGCCGGTGTGAAGACATTACTCTGGACGAAATTCAAGCACTGATCAAGCAAGGTTATCACACAATTGATGAGATTAAACGGGCTATTCGTGCCGGGATGGGTCCCTGTCAGGGACGTACCTGTCGGATGTTAATTGCACAGGAACTGGCTAAAGCCTATGGGATTCCTATAGCAGAAGTACTGATGCCCACTTTTCGACCGACAGTGAAACCAGTGAAACTGGGAACGTTTGCAGGGGGTGAATCACTTGCGGAAAACAGCTAACGTTGTGATTATCGGCGGAGGGATCACAGGCTGCGCTGTTGCCTATGAAATGGCGGTGCGTGGGGTGAAGGATATTGTAGTTATCGAAAAACAGTACCTTGCTTCGGGCGCAACAGGGCGCTGCGGTGCCGGTGTTCGACAACAGTGGGGTACGGAAACAAACGCTATTCTCGCTCGGGACAGCGTGAAACGATTCGAGGGCATGAACGAAGAACTCGACTACGATAGGGATATCGAATTTAAGCAGGGCGGTTACTTGATGGTTGCCTACACGCCAAGCGAATGGGAGCAGTACAAAAAAAATGTTGCAGTGCAGCATAGTCTAGGGATCCCCACAAAAATGATTATTCCCCAGGAAGCAAAAGAGATTGTGCCCCATTTGAACCTTGAGGGATTGGTTGGTGCCACGTTCTGTCAAACAGACGGACATGCCAACCCGTTTCATGTGGTCGATGCCTACTATAAAGCAGCCCGACGGCTGGGTGTTAACTTCGAAACCTATACCACTGTCCTCGGCATTAAAAGAGAAAAGGGTAAAGTCACAACCGTTCAAACTTCCCAAGGGGATGTCGATACACCGATCGTGATTAATGCCTGCGGTTACGCGGCAGGCACGATCTGTAAGATGGTCGGCTTTGATTTGCCCCTTTATCCTCAGCGGCACCAAGCTCTGGTTACCGAACCGGTTGAACCCTGCCAGGGACCAATGGTCATCTCCCTTCATCATCGTTTATACTGCCAGCAGACCCCACATGGTAGCTTTATCATGGGTGTGGGTGATCCACACGAGCCCAAAGATTTCAATATCCACTCCAGCTGGGAGTTCTTAGAGGACGTTGCTCGTCAAGCCACCACAGTATTGCCGCTTTTAAAGAACCTTCGTGTCGTCCGCCAGTGGTCAGGTCTTTACGACATGAGCCCTGACGCCAATCCGATTTTTGACGAAATTCCAGAGGCTCAAGGGATGTGGGTGGCTGCCGGGTTCAGCGGTCATGGATTCATGGTTGGTCCCCAGACTGCAGTTCTTTTGGCACAGAAAATTCTCGGTCAACAGTGTTTCATGCCGATTGAAAAGTTTGGTTTGGATCGTTTCCGGAGGGGAGAACTATTACTCGAACCAGCAGTAGTATGATCTGAAAGGATAGGCTTGCTCGGACTGATCATAGAATACTTAAGGAGGAATTTTAAATGAACAATGCATATTTTCAAATTAAACATCCGGAAAATGAACCTGTAAAAGGTTATCTACCGGGATCACCTGAACGAACTGCTCTAAAGGCAGAACTTAAAAGTCAATTAGCTAACCCAGTTGAAGTACCGATTATTATTGGTGGAAAAGAAATTCGTTCTGAGAACAAAGCAAAAATGATTTGCCCCCATGATCATCAAAAAGTACTCGGCGAATATTATGTGGCTGGAGAAAATGAGCTTCTCATGGCAATCGAAGCAGCAGAAGTAGCAAGAGAAGCGTGGGAAAACATGTCTTGGGAGCATAGAGCTACTATTTTCTTAAAAGCAGCAGATTTGTTGACAGGAAAATACAGAGCAAAATTATCGGCTGCTTGTATGCTTGGACAAAGCAAGAATCCTTTCCAAGCAGAAATCGACGCGATCTGTGAACT
>JAJYAS010000045.1 GCA_021779415.1 Bacillota bacterium | reverse complement strand
GTCTATTCCATTTAATTTAAGTGAAGGTACAAATGGTTTTGGTGACGAGTTTTTTGTTCTTCATACCTCAGCTTCTGTAGAAAGATATGTAGAGTTGGCTGAACTAAAAAATAGTAGTCCTCAAGTTCTTGCAGCTTTTCGTGAAATTGCTTTAGCCTTTAAAGAGCTTGGAATATTTGTTCGCTTTATCGTCGCAGAGGTTTCTACAGAAACTATAGCATTGGTTAAGCAACCTGAACCTGAGATAACAACCGAAGTAGTTGAACGGGCCTTGAAAGATTCACAACAACTAATATATACTTCGGGAGCTGCAAGTGCTGTTGACCGAGTACATACCGCTTTACATGGATATTTGCGTGCTATTTGTGTTAAAGCGAAAATTCCATTCTCAGAGCAGGCATCTCTAACGGAGATGTTTAAAACAGTTCGTACAAATCATTCTGCATTTGAGAATATTACTACTGGGGCTGAGGAATCAAAGAAGTTATTTGGCGCGTTGGCGACAATAGTTGACACTCTTAATACTTTAAGAAATAGAGCTAGTATCGCACATCCTAATGATAGAATACTTGAAGAGGCTGAAGCTATATTAGCGGTAAATTGTGTTAGAACAATACTTCATTATTTCAACGCAAAACTTAAGTAGTTTTGGGGTCGGACCCTAACTTCTTACAATGTGGTCTCGTACCTTTGCCAAGATGAAGTAGTATGACGCTACGGGATTATAAAGGAAGAAATCAATAGGGTGGTAAAATCCTCATATTTATCTATTGAAGTCGCGATTAGGTGCCTTATTTAGAAGAGTGTACTATATTCATTTTAGTAGAATAGTGCCAAAAAGATATTTATGCAAACAAAGTATGGGTTTTAATTTGAGGAGAATTACATGAATTGTAAAACAAAAGAGATCACAAAATATTTTAGAGGTGCTGTTGCAGCCCAAGCTAATATGGGAATCGACTTTAAAGTTGACAATTATTACATACTTAACCCAGAAGAATTGGTTCGAGGAAAAGCTGATCCGACCCTTTGTAAAGACATTTTTACAGACATAAACAAAAGTATCTTTGATGATGAGAATGAATCAAAGAAAAAATCTCTCATCAATGTCATTATTTGCGCTAAAACGATAAAAACAATCTTTGATGCAAATGAAAAAATACAGGATGAAATTGAGGAATTGACAGGGGTGTTTTATATCCCGGCAATTCTTAACATTGAAGGTATGTTGTCCTTTGATGTCGGTGATAAAAAACTTCCCTGGTTTCCAAGAGAATATTTGCAACCTATGGTTGAACCTAAATTAGCAATAGGGGATGCTGATGCGGTTGATAATTTTATGAGCAATCATGTAGACCAAATTGAGAAAATCAAATCTTGGTCTGATTATGCTACATTTTTTAAAGAACTCTATGAGTCTGTTGCGGAATCTGAATTTGAGAAAAACACAATCCGGAATATGGATAGTAAAGAACCTTTCTTTGAGCTGGAAAACAATGTGTACGTTTTCATAGATAAAACTGTTTATTCGACTTATCATATTATGAATTTGTACAATCAACTACTGGAAGATGATCAAGCGAAAGTACTTTATGACAATTTCCTATCGACGCAAATAACAGGTACAAGTCGTCTAGTAGAAAACAATTTGTCAAAGATGCAAACGCACTGTGGCCAAATGAGTGGAGAACATCCTTTGTCCCCATCTCAAAGGGAAGCTGTCAATCATTTTAACTTCATGAATGAGGGTGAGATTTTGGCGGTAAATGGTCCGCCTGGCACCGGCAAGACCACCTTGCTGCAGTCCATCGTTGCGGACATGTATGTTAAAAGAGCGATGAAAAAGGAGAAGGCTCCCCTTATTGTTGCTTCTTCAACCAACAATCAAGCAGTAACAAATATCATTGCCTCTTTCGGGAATATCAAAAAAATGGGGATATCTAATCTGGAAGAAAGATGGATTGAGGGGGTAAATAGTTTTGCTGCCTATTTCCCGTCTGTAACAAAGATGAAAGACGCAAAAAATAAAGGATATCAATATACCAATCAAAGGGGTGAATTTTTTGTTTCTGATGTTGAGGATACAGAGAATATTGAAAAGTCAAAGACGAAGCTGATAAAAAGCTGTAATGAATATTTTGGAAGCGAATACAAAGACATAAATGCTTGTCAGAACAAACTGCATGAAGAATTATTCTTTTTCGAAAAAAGTAAAAACTCTTTACTCTCATTGGCTCAAGAAGTTGCTGGGTTCAATCTGAAGGGAGAACCCATAGACAAATACATCAGTATTTTAAAAGAGCAAATTAAGGACAGGCAAGCAGTAATTTCGAACATTCGCCAGAGAGTTCATGATTGGGAAAACTGCTATAAAAAAATTCCATTATTCTATAAACTGTTAAAGTTTATAAAGATTTTCTCCAGAAAAATACAAACGGAATTCAGATTGCTTATAAACGACGAAGAGCAGAGCTTTTTAAATGAATATATGAGCTTTGATGAGATCAAGGAAAAATATAGCCATCGATATGCCGAATACAGCAAAACACTTTCTGACCTTAAAAAGAAAAAAGAAACGATTGAAAAACTGAAAAGCCGATATGATAACGAGTTGGACCAGTTGAAACAACACAACATAGCTTTACATGAAAAAGAGGACAAAAAATACAAACTTGATATTGACTATATTGACGGCTTGTTGGATAGAAGGATTAGATATGTGGAGTTTTGGCTGGCAGTACATTATTTTGAGTGCAGATGGATCAGTGGAGAGGATGAGCTATCCGATAAACAAAAGGGCAAAAACTATAAAAATATTTTAGACATGTTTTATAATCGGCTTAGTATGATAACGCCATGTTTAGTCATGACATTTTACGTGCTTCCTAAACAATTCCTCGCATATGGAGATCAAAAAAAGTTCTTTCTATACAATTATATTGATTTACTTATTGTAGATGAAGCGGGGCAAGTATCTCCGGAAATTGCTGCCGGGGCGTTTTCTCTCGCTAAAAAGTCTATTGTTGTTGGAGATATTTATCAGATTGAACCGGTAAGAACTGTGAATCGGGCACTTGACAAAGCGTTGGCACTGTCAAATGGGGCGATACAATCTCTAAGTGAATTCGAATTCTTAGAACAGACTGGGTTAAACAGCTCCTGCTCCAGCGTAATGAAAGTTGCTGCAAAGTGCTGTAAATATGAAAAATTTAATGAAAGAGGTTTGTTTCTAAGTGAGCATCGCCGCTGCTATAATGAAATTATTGACTACTGCAATAAGCTGATATACAAAGGAAATCTTCAGCCGATGAGAGGAAAAGGAAAACAAGATGAAGGGCTTGCAATAAAGCAATGGCCACAAATGGGTTTCAAGCAAATTGATTCTGAGTATTCTAGCAGGAAAGGAAGCAGTAGATTAAATCGCATAGAAGCTGAACAGATCGTAGAATGGCTGAAAAGTAATTATAAAATCATATTAAAAGCCTATCCTGAAGATGCAAAAGAAAATTTAGTTGGTATCATTACACCATTTAAAGTTCAAGCCAATTGTATACAAGCAGAACTGAAAAAACAAATGCCAGGTTATTATTCTAAGATTAGTGTTGGAACGGTACATACTTTTCAAGGGGCAGAAAGGAAAATTATCATATTATCTACAGTCTATGGAAAACATGATGGATGTTTTTTTATTGATAAAAACAAGAGTTTGATGAATGTTGCTGTCTCACGCGCCAAGGATAATTTTTTCGTGTTTGGAGATATCAATTGTCTGAAAGATACTCAAAGCAGCGCAAGCGGACTGTTAAAAAAAAGTATCTGTTCAAATGCAATATAAATCTGAACAATCGTTCATTGGCGTCTGATTTAAATCAAACTAATAGCGATAAATCTGCATTAACAAAGATTAAAACAAGATTTTCGGATAAATAATTATCCGAATTGTAGCCACAAGGCACGTGGAGACCGTTGTAAGTCTTACAAAATGCACAGCCTGAAAGGCGCTTGTGGTAAGGGATACCGGTGTTTAGGCGTGAATTGTAGAACAATTTAATAGGACCAGGATTGTCCACGGGAACATAAATGTAGGGCTTGGTTTAGACGTTTTTCGGGTAGGCTGGTACATGGGAACATATTGAGTATGTAATTGTTTCCAAGGGTGTTAGTAATTTTTGCTCGGACAAAAGTGCAAAATACTCCAAGTATGGGGGAAAAGTCAAAGGGTGGGCTAGAGACAACAGCTCCACGAAGTTCTAGAGACCATAAACAGCAGGGATTCGTTGCTTGATGAGTTTGATGAAGAAATATTTAATGCGTTGGTTGAGAAGTGATCACACCAACGCGTTTTGTTTTTGAGTTGAAGAGTGGGTTGAGGGCAGAAGGTGGAAGGAATAGGGAAGTGAACTATAGATTATCATAAAATTCTATAAGGTCTTTACAATATTTTATACTTTTATTTTTAACCAATAATGAATTGAGTTTTTTCTTAAAATCTTTTAACTTATTACTGTTGTTAAGGCCATTTTTAACTTGGTGATAGAAATAAAGTGTTTCAAATTGTCCTATATGATTTCGCAACAGTTGATTGTCGACCGCACGTGCCACTTCTCTTATTATACCCATGTATTCTTGTAACCGTTTAATTGAAACCCTATCCATTTCGAGAATACTAATCGTTTTTCTAGATCTAGAAATATCAATATCTCTACCAAACGCGTGTGCCATATTGTTTCTTATTTTCCTGATGTTTTCAAGAGTCCCTTCGTGCTTAGTAAGTTCGTCAGGAGCGCTTCCAAAAAGAGCAACAAAATTACTTCTCCTTTTTGACCATTCGCCTTTGGTTATTCCCTGAGACTTATCAAAAAAAGAATAATTTTCTTCATTGCCATATTTGATTATTTTTACTCCATCAATTAAGCGTGGAACCGAATATAAGAGGCCTAAATCTGATTCAATTGCTAAAGACACTACTGAACTAAGATATATTTCGAAATACGCACTTAAAGAGACCAACGCATTAAGTCTAGTCCAATTATCAAATTCCTTTAAACTTTTGCTCCAGTCCCCCAGTCTATGCGGAACTCTATCTGAGTCTAAACCTTTAAGATTAAACATCTGATGAGTAGATCTTTCAACACCGTTTCCTTTTTCAGTAGAATATAGCGACTGCGTATAAGCAAAAACTGGTGCATATGACCAATAAATAGAGTTCATCAAGGTATGGTGTTTGTTAAATAACCGATATGCGTGTGTATAGCTATCCTCCGATAACCATCTATCAAATTCCATAAAAATATCAAACCTTTCTATAGTTACCCCACTGTCTAGACTCACAAAGCTATCATGTAGTATATAATCTTGAGTTTCATTTCAGTGAGCCCGATAACCCACATTTAGTAAAGCTCATTAAGACTAGATTCTCCGTTTTAGTCCAAATTCCTCTCTGACTGCCGATTACCTGTTTGTATTTTCCACTTTTCTGGCTCATTTAGCGTGTTTTAATCTGAAATGCTAAAGTCCTTTTTTCTCGTTTGCGTCGATTTTACTATAGTGTTTCGGGTTTTTGCTATTCGGTCACGTCTAAACCTTGGGGCATGGATAAATGCTAGCCTGGGCATACCATCACATAAGATCGTATATTAAGAGAGGGATGTACATGCCCAGTTGTAACTCTTAGAGACGATAAACAGCACGGATTCACTACTACTTGTAGAATTTGATGAAGAAATATTTAATGCGTTGGTTGAGAAGATCAGAAATTCTCACACCAACGCATTTTGTTTTTGAGTTGAAGAGTGGGTTGAGGATGGGGGAGATAGTGGAGTAAAGTTACACAAGATTATTTACGCCCTTTTCTTACCTAGAATGGCCTGGAAATAGGGGGTGTACCAGTATGCCAAACACTCTGGCTCCTTTTATAAACCGTTATCTCCTTCTGACTTAGGCCAAATTGTTGTCCAATTCAGACCAATTTTGTCTCTGATAAATGACAATATATTCCTCGCAGCTTTCAGATTTTCGTCTGCCCAACCGTAACGAAACATAGAACGAAAAGCCGAATCTGAGAATTCCTTGCCCTTAAGTCCTTGTTCAAAAAGTAAATAATCCAATAATTGTGGCGTGCGAATATACCAATCGGGGTTTGATAGCGCTCTTTCAACCAGACCAATTACGTCTTCAGTATAATCCGGAGGATCAATTGTTCCAAAATCAACGATGTTTTGGGAAGGTAGATGATCTGCAGGAACTTTACTTCTTATTATCTCATTTGCCATTTCTTTGGCAGTATTTAAGATAGAATGAAGTACTTTTGGAGTATATTCTCCATAGGTTAAACGCTCTCTTATGTGATTGCGCCTGGCATCTGAAGAGAAACAGAGGGTATCCGAACAAATCCATAAAACTTGGATGGCCACATTTACAGTTAGCTCACAAATGATATATTTCCAAAACTCTTTTTCCCGATCACCTTGATAGGCTACTAGGTGTTTATTAGATATCTCTGAAAGCATATCCATTGCTTCGTTAAGTGAAACATAAGGATTTTCGGAAAGGAATAATTGTTTCGTACGTAATAAGCAATCTTGAGCTTCTTTATTAGAGCCAACTGTTTTTCTTAGAGTATCAAAAAAATCTCCGTAATGTGTATGATCTGCCAAACCATATTGGCCCATAGGATTTTTAGAGTAATTATTTAGTAGATCATTTGTTAGTATACGTACTGCCCCTTGATTCGCGAACTGTATGAAATCCCATGACGCTTTAGGAAGAGCAACATATACTTCAGACGCATTAATAAATGATCCGAGCCCTTTTGCCCAGAAAACTCTCTCAAATGGTTTGGGTTTTGATTTATTTTTACAATCACATATTATTCGATGACCTTGGAAAGGGGCCGTAAAAATTATCCCTAATACGTCAATATCAGTTGCGTCTTGTTTGTTACCTGCTTGTTTAAGAGGAATAGCTCTCCTAGTTAAGTAACCCTGACTCTGAAAGACGCCTGAAATACGATATTCAAGGTAATCTCCTTTATCAACAGGTATTTGAACAATCGGTTTTTTGTCATTAGGCATTTGGTTTACCTACCCGTCCTTATTGCTTGTAACATTTTGCTTCTCAATCTGATTATCGGTTCTGTTGTCTTAGCTTCGATTTCCTTTTTCCTAACTTCTGGGATGGTACAGCCGGTTGGCTGTTGACTCAAGGAAACATCTATGGAGGGGTCTACCTGAAATACTTTATTCATTGTCAGTATCTGCTTGACAAGGTGGCCGACCTCCTGCTGTCTGAGCAACATATAATACATACCTTGTTCTGCTGGGGTTGTCTGAATGACGCCATCCAATTCTAAGAGTTGATAGTCCTGACCAATTGCAGTACAAGGACCTACCCATTCTTTTCTTAGAAGTTTGTTTACTATGTTAAACATCTTATCCGATGAGGAAATAGAACCCCTACCATAAGAGGATTTAGCTTGACCAAACCTTAGGCTGCTTAACAGTATTTTGGCTTTATGGAACACGTCTTCAGATAATGAAAAACTGCCAAGTCCCTGGCCTTTAAGTTGTGGAACGGTAAGGAAAGTTGCTTCACCAGCGAGAGATTTGACAGTAATACCATCGACCAGGCCAATACCTTCCATGATGGAAATAATTTCAGGCTTTATATGCTTCGGAATAGCCTCCAATAAAAATCCGGGATTATCCATCACAAGGTGTTGAACTTCGGAGACCATGTCTCTGTCTGTATTTGAAAGACCAGCTAGAGCTTTTGGTATTGAACTTGGGTCGCCTGAAAAAGCATATTCGTTATAAATAATCTCTTCGTCATATTTGCTAATTTTTACTAAGCCGAAGGTTCGTTGTAATGATAACGTGTCCTTAGCCACGCTTTCCGCAATTCCTTGTTGAGTTAGTACTTCTAAAAATTCAGTCGAGAACCTTGGTAATTCGAAAGTTGCTTGTAAGCCAACGATACTTGCATTTTCGACTGGTGTAGGCTCAAATTTCTCATATAGTTGTGAGGCTGTTTCTATTGCATCTTTGCTAGAAAAACAGTAGATTTCAGTTTCTTTTACATTGCCTTGTTCGTCAGTAATAAAGTCTACTTTTCCTTCTCCACGGAGATAATTTAGATAGGATTTGATTTCGGCAGGACTGATACTTGACTGTCGTGCATATACCCGGAGTTTTCCGAAATCTACTATTTCCTGTTGATCGCTTGCCAAACGTGAGAGCAGAAGACCAGCCTTCCCGGCTTGTTCAGTCGCGCCAAAAAGATCTAGTTCAAGAGTATCCTGCCGTACATCTGAAAGATGTTTAATTGTATTTACTATCCATGTTCCCTTGGTTAACTTATCCATGAAGCACTATCCTCTCCTCGATATCTATCCAATATTCCCCATGCATCTTGGAAAATCCTGCAATAACCAGAATTTTCGTCATATTAGGTGCTGGAATAAAGAATTAATACAATGAGGAGTTAGATATGAGAGCAAGGGGGAAAGACATTATGTTGGGGTAACTGGGTATTCTACCGACATAAAAACCCGTCAGGGTGGGGTCACGCCAAACTGTTATGTAGGGATATGTGTATAGGTCCGATATTTTAGTTATCTGCCAGGCCGTTCTTTTGACGGTCTAGCTTTATTTGTCCTTTCTTGGATTATTTATGATTTCTTGGGAGGAATTGTGTGAAGAATGTGGAAAGTATTAGAAATGAATTATCTGAGGATTTCGACGAACGCCCTGAACGTTTGCCAATGCGAGCTATTGTGTATTGTCTTGGTACTATTATGTAGCAAATATTTATCCTCAGAGTTTGAAAGAGGGCGGCTTAATGAAACTTTTTGGGGCAAACAAAATAATCACTCAACATATTTCAGAAGCAGATTTATGTACATACTTTGTGGGTTTTGACTTGAATAATAATGGGGAAAGTGTATATAGGATTAACCACTTGGTGAGATTGTTAATTGAAGTTATCCCGGAATTTGCTTTTGGACACCATTGTGGAGAAACAACAGATAATACAGAAATAGTTTCAACTTTAATAGATGCTGCAAAGGCTATATATAGTATCGATGAGTTTCAGAAAGTTAGAGATTTGTATCTAGATAACCCGTTAATAGATGTAAGTGTTGCTGATAGGTTTTTACGCAGGGGCGAATTTGGTGAGCTGATCCTTCACTTATTGTTAAGAGATTTCCACGAAACAATACCATTAATATCAAAAATTTATTTTAGGGACTCTTTTGGAACCGCTGTACATGGCTTTGATTCAGTACATATTCAAGAAAACACTAAATCTTTATGGCTTGGCGAGTCAAAATTATACACTGATGGTAAAAAGGGAGTCGCGGCTTTAATTGATGACATTAAAGAGCATTTTACAAACGGATATCTAGATAGTGAATTTGCAATCATCACCAGAAAAGTTCATTTACTGGACAATATTCCCCAGAAAGATTATTGGCTGGATTTATTGAATAGTTCAACTACTTTAAGAGATCAGCTAAATAATATTTATATTCCTTTGCTTTGTACATACGAAAGCGACAATTTTAAAAAGCATAATGATGAAAAAATTCAAGCTTTTATTGATGACTACGAGAAAGAAGTAAGAGAACTTAAAAAATATTTTGATAAGAATAATGACCATCCTTTAAAGAGTAATCTTCATATAATTGTCCTCTTGTTTCCAATTCAATCAAAAAAAGAGTTGGTAGTAAACTTACACAGGATTTTAAGCAAGTTACAAAGTTTGGGGGACGTCATATGATTGATACCATAATAAAAGAAATCCAGATTTCGCAGCATATTAATTTAAATAGCAGTTTCATTTTAGCAAAAAAATGCCTAAACATGCTTAATTCCAAAGAAACGCAGGCTGAGGCACAAAAAATTATTATTTATATACTCGACAATTGGTCTAAAATTGATATGGATTCTAAACAAATTTGGATAGATATAATAGAATCAATAGGATTTTACCCATATTTAGAAAAATACAATGATATTTTACAATTAAAAGACACAGCTTCTATAATACGAAAAGGTTATTTTAAATCCCATAATATACCAGAATTATTTCTTCATGAAGAACAAAAGGAGATTTTAAGTAAACTTGAAACCCAAAAGAACATGATTGTAAGTGCCCCCACAAGTTTTGGCAAAAGTCTACTTATTGAAGAAATTGTTGCAAGTAATCTCTATAAGAATATTGTTGTAATCCAACCGACATTGGCCTTATTGGATGAGACTAGGAAAAAGTTATCTAAATACAAAAACAACTATAAAATAATAATTAAAACAACACAACCAGCATCCGCGGACAAAGGGAATATATTTCTATTAACGGCCGAAAGAGTATTGGAGTATAAGAATTTTCCTCAAATAGAGTTTATGGTTTTGGACGAATTTTATAAGTTAAGTGCTAAGAGAGATGATGAGCGATCAGATATATTGAACAATGCTTTTCATTTATTACTAACTAAACATAATTGTAAATTTTTACTATTAGGCCCTAACATAGAGGGAATTTCAGATGGATTCACAGATTTTTTTAATGCGGAATTTTATAAAACACAGTATTCTCTAGTTGCAAATGAGGAAGAAGATTATTATTCAGCGTATAAAAATATGTTTGGGGTAAGAGGTGAAAAAAAGCTTTTTAAAGAAAATACACTTTTTGAACTTCTTTTAAGGCTTCAAAATGAACAAACAATTATATTTTGCTCATCTCCGACACGAGTTAGATATTTATCAAAAAAATTTGGTGAATATCTAAAGGCTAACGGTCATATGCAAATAGAGCCACTACCTTTAGTAGAATGGATAAAAAAAAATGTAGACAAAAATTGGGGACTAATTAAAACACTAAATTATAAAATTGGCATTCATGATGGAGCGTTGCCTAAGCACATTACATCTTCAATAATAAAATACTTTAATGAAAATAAACTCAATTTTTTGTTTTGTACTACTACAATTATTGAAGGTGTAAATACCAATGCTAAAAATATAATATATTTTGACAGTATTAAAGGTAATAGGATACATATAGATTATTTTGACTATAGTAACATAAAAGGACGAGCTGGAAGAATGATGATTCATTTAATAGGTAGAATTTATAATTTTAACCAACCACCAGAAAAAGAACAAATAATTATTGATATTCCTTTTTTTGAACAAAACCCTGTTTCGGATGAAGTGCTTATTCATTTAGACCTTAATGAGTTTAGATATCCTGATAACGAGCA
>JAJYAS010000853.1 GCA_021779415.1 Bacillota bacterium | reverse complement strand
AATCCAAAAACGCCACGTTCGTTTCATGTTTACTCCTTTAATCCTAGTCAATCCTATTAATTGTAGCACTCTTATTTGTATTATCAACCAAAAATAGTTCCCAGCAAACATTTAGGCGAAATATCTTAGTGCAAATCTTCCCCAATAGAAAAACCTCCCGAACCTTTAACGATTCCGGAGGTTTGTTCTTAGGACTTTACCGCCAAGTAACTAAGGGAGCATTTCGCTTCGGACGACGATAATACTTATAATGTGGGTAACCAAGCATAACCGCTCCAAAACAACGATGTCCTTCCGGCAGACCTAACGCTTCACGCAGCGGTGGGTATACATTAGCGGCGGATGTCAGATAGCCAGCCCAGCACGTTCCTAACCCTTTAGAAGCAGCATATAGTTCCAGATAGGTTAAGGCTATCACACAGTCGGCTTGGCCAGATGGTATATCGCCTGGAGAATGAACCATAATCAAGTGAGGTGCACCACGAAGTACTGCATCTTCCCCCTTATCCCAAGCCAAGGCTAAGCTCTCCATACTCCTGGCTGTCGCCTGATCCGGAATTTTTTTGGCCATTAATCTTGCCCAGTCACTCACCAGCGGCACGAGCCGTCTAATCTCTTCAGGATTTTCAAAGACGGTCCAGTTCACCTGTTGTTTATTACTCCCGGTGGGTGCATAACGACCTAAGTCAATCAGCTCTTCTAAAAGCTCGTGACTTACAACTTCTTTTTTGTACCTGCGAATGGAACGCCTGGCTGTCAAAAATTGCTTAACTTCTTCAGAACTAGGCAACAAATCCTTTTGCACCAAGGGAAATTCCTCAAAACTCCTATTATTAAGGGTTAAGGCACCATGGGGACATACTGCCATACAGTGCCCACATTGAATACAGCTTTCCTCGGCCTTCTCCATAGGAACAGGGAACGAGTCCTTATCCTTAAACTTAATAATCCCCACCGGACATTCTTTGGCACATATACCATCACGTTTGCATTTCTCCTGATCAACGCTAAATAAACTCACGTTTTCTTCTTCCCTTCTAATATTTAATCCTCTTCGCAAGAATTCTTAAATCCCCTTCGATTTACGTTCATTCCAGCTCAGAATAATTAGGATTTATGAACAGTTGCTCATTATGGATTAACTTCTATATTTCTGTACCAATTCCTGCAAATAAAAGGGGAAAATGTTCTGTTCGCACTTTCTTTGTAGATACCTGCTTTGAAAAACAGGAAAAGCCCTGCTTAGCAGGGCTTATACCGCGAAGTAGTATTAGAAACTGAAAGTGAACGTAGGTTAAAAGGCCTTAAAACCATTGATACTTTGATTAACAAACATATCCAGTATTGGACCAAGTACAAAGCTTAAGAAAAGTCGAAACCCTTCAGCCAAAACTAGTGCGACTCCAACACGGAGTAGAAGCCTTCCTCCACGAGACGTAGAACGTCGCAAAATGCCGTTGAAATCAAGGGCTCCAGCAGCACCCCAACCAAGCACTAGACAAAGTATAAAAAATCCATAACTCATCCAAGTGGTTAGATCAAACGCGGCCACCGCACTCCCCCCTTGCCAAAACTTATGACGTGACAGCGGGTTTTATGCTACTGCGCTTGAGCAATTAGTTTGGTCCACGAGCGCCCGGATGAGCGGTGCTAAATCGAAGTCTCCCGTTAAATCGCACTTTTACCCATAAGGTATTTATCGACTTCCCTTGCGGCAAGCTTTCCTTCCTGGATAGCCCAAACAATTAAACTCTGACCTCTTCTCATATCGCCTGCAGTGAATACTTTCTCGACATTGGTCTCGAAAACCTCGTATTCTGCTTGCACATTACTCCTGGAATCTCTCTCCAGCTTAAGCTCACTTGGGATCGTATCTTCCGGACCCAAAAATCCCATGGCGAGAAGCACAAGGTCAGCTTTCCATACTTTTTCGCTGCCCGGAACTTCTTGAGGAACCCTTCTTCCAGAGGGGTTCTTAACCCAAGTTACTTCCACAGTATGAACTTCTTTGACCTCACCGTTCTCATTTCCCACAATCTTTTTCGTGGAGATGAGGTAATTTCTCGGATCCTTTCCATAGAGGCTTATTGCTTCTTCTTGGCCGTAGTCCACTTTAAGCTTCATCGGCCATTCCGGCCATGGATTAGACTCTTCGATTCTCTTTTTCGGCGGTTCAGGCATGATTTCAAACTGGTGGACGCTCTCGCAACCATGCCGTAGGGATGTGGCGACACAGTCCGTTCCTGTATCCCCTCCGCCAATGATGATGACATTCTTACCCTTAGCGCTTATATAGTTGCCGTCCTTAAGCTCGGAATCTAGGAGACTTTTGGTATTAACCTTCAGGAAATCGACCGCAAAGTGAACACCCTTAAGTTCGTTTCCTTCAACCTCCAGACCCCGTGCCTTAGTTGCACCTGCACACAGCACCACTGCATCATACTGATCAACCAGTTCCTGAGCACTGATGTCTTTGCCCACCTCTGTATTTAGCACGAATAGGATTCCAGAGGCCTTCATGAGTTCAAGGCGCCTTTCCACGACTCGTTTATCGAGCTTCATGTTGGGTATCCCGTACATCATCAGCCCGCCAGCTCTGTCGTTTCTTTCATACACCGTTACGTCATGCCCTACGACATTTAAATAATAGGCCACTGA
>JAJYAS010000852.1 GCA_021779415.1 Bacillota bacterium | reverse complement strand
CCATTAAGGGGACCTCAAGAATTGAGCACAAGGCTACCGAATTATCACTTAAAGGGGAAGCAAAAGCCCCAAACGTACCGCCGGCAAAGATAGCCCCAATAACCAGGATAATATTTGACCCAGCCTGATAGGCAAGTGTAACCCCAAGAGGCATTAACAACCCCCAAGTCCCCCAGGATGATCCAATAAAGTAAGAAAGGACGCATCCCAATATAAAAATCACAGGAGCTATCAAAGCGGGCGGAATCCAGCCATTCAAATGGGTTGCAATATAACTGGAAAAGCCCAAATCCTCAGACACTGCTGACAAAGCCCAAACCAATGTCAACATGAGGATAACGGAAACTAATTCGTTACCCCCGTTTACGAAATGAGTCACTAATTTGGCGATGCTGTAGCGCTGGATGAGATAAAAAAAGATGGATACGATCAATGTAATAAACAACGCCTCAAGCATGACACTTAGTGGATCTGCTTTCATAAACGCGTCAATAAACCCACTCGCCTGCGTGTGCCCATCCCACCAACTCAAAAAAAGAGTCATCGATAGTACAATACTAAGGGGCAATAACAGGTTCCAAGGCCTGCTAGGGGTGTCCTGTTCATAAGCCTGCAGACATTTTTTAAGTTCTGCTTCTTCCTTCTGAACATCAGGGTCTTTCTCATCAAGCTCTTCTGAAACGTTGTCTATGTCTTTGAAGAAACTGTAGTAAACTCCTATAGTTATAATGACAAGAGAAAAAAAATTAAAGGGAATGCTCCTAATATAAATAGTGTAAGGTCGATCATTGATACCAACATTCTGCAGGGCTGTCCCGATCAAGGACACCATATAACCGACGAAGGCTGTCGCAATAGGTACGAGCACGACGACAGGATTTGAGGTAACATCAATGGCAAACCCTATCTTCTGAGATGAAATAGGTAATCTCTTTTTTAAGATCTTCATAATGGGTGCAATAGTTACAATCCTAAAGTTAGGATTATTAAAGGTTCCTAATGTTGAAACCCAAATGAGCAACATAGCAGCTCGTTTAGTTTTTACTATACGCCCCACAAGGTCAACAAAGCCTTTAATTCCCCCCGTCATCTTCGTTAAGCTAATAAGTCCTGCGAACACATAGAGGAACATGATCATACGGATATTGTTGGGTTTAGCTAGGTTGTCCGTAATATAGAAGATCAATGTTTTAATTCCGCCAAAAAGATCCGGCTTTATAAGGTAACACCCTAAGACTAAACCCGCAAATAATCCAGGTTGAACCTGTTTGGATAGTATTGCTATAGGAATAACCACCATAAAGGGTAAGAGAGAAACCCAAGAACTGTCCATATAGACCCTCCATCAGACTCAGTTTGCCCTGAAAGGTCAGAATAATGCGTTCATAGATAGGAGTTGTGTCATAATGTTATGCAGTTGCACCCCGCTTTAATTGACTCGCCAGATACATACCAAGACCAATGACGCTCTCAATGTGCAACTGGTTTTCAATGGAGGGCTCGAATAGGATGGTGGCATTGGCCTGAACATCTTCATCCCCTTCCCAAACAATCACACACAAGGAAGTTTCAGGAAAAGCCCGAAAAATAGCGGACGCATCACCAAAAGATGCTGGATTGCCCCCCAAGGTAGCAGCACTTGTTAATAGTTGTTTAGATTGCTGTCCAAACGTCTTGATGAGACCAACAATTGAATTTTTATGAAATGCTGGATAGAATAACATACCACCATTCGGAATTTCTTTGAGACTGACCCATTTTTTAGGCGTTTCCTGAGGCGGTCGCGCATATACCAGGTAATTAAGGATTATTATAGAAGCAGTAATTTCTGGTATATGTCCATCAACTTTCCTATAGATTGTTTCGGTATTACAATCCAAAATATATTCGGAATTAAAGAACAACACGATAAATTGACGGATATCACTATAATAAGTAACAGCCAGCTGTGTTGCGATTTCTTCAGGCACCTTTTTCTTTAAATCCTGCCAGTATTTATCATAAGCAACTCGATAATTAGTTTCCATCTCCAGACACCTCCACCTCGAACTAGCCTGTGAGTATATTTTCATCCTCACATCAACCTCTAAAAGCGAATGCCACCTCACCTCATTTCTACGAATAAAAAAGAAGGCTACTCGTCGAGTAGCCTTTACCTCTAAAATTAAATCCCGCAAAGTTCCTCCAGAATTAATGGATACACGGCTCTAGATTAATCTTCAACAAACTTACAAAACGTTATTAACCGGAGTATTGAGGTTCGTAACAACTACACCTTACAACTTCGAAAACTAAACCAGATAAATGATCTGCTCTAACTAACTAGTAAGGGAATCCACTTAACCTAACTAACGCAAACCAGTCAAAAACTATAGTTTTAAAGGTAATGAAACTAATCTGGACAAATCCTCCACTATTTCTTCAATGACTTTAGGTCTAACTGGGATCTTGTTCTAAAAAAATTCACCTTAGGGAAAACCTACACTCGTAATCAGACACTATACCTAGCTACAAATTTTGACTAACAAAACGAACTGCTGATTACTACCACCAACTTTAAAAAACTACAAACTACTAACCACTAACCACTAACCACTAACCACTAACCACTAATCACCTACTGAGTTTCCGACGACTAGACTACTAATGACCAACTGAC
>JAJYAS010000851.1 GCA_021779415.1 Bacillota bacterium | reverse complement strand
TTTGGTTTGACTGAGCCTATGGCAGGTTCAGATGCTTCAGGAACACGAACTACTGCTGTTCGGGATGGAAATGACTACATTTTAAATGGTAGCAAAGTTTTTATAACCAATGCCTACTATGCTGACGTATATGTCGTTACAGCTCAAATGGACAAGAGTAAAGGAAATAAAGGAATTGCTGCCTTTATCCTTGAAAAGGGAATGCCTGGCTTTAGCTTTGGCAAAAAAGAAAAGAAGATGGGGATCCGTTCTTCAGCCACCTATGAATTAGTCTTCGAAGATGTTCGGGTTGCTGCTGAAAACTTATTAGGGCAAGAAGGACAAGGGTTCAAAATTGCCATGCAGACGCTTGATTTTGGCAGAATCGGCATAGCTTCCCAAGCCTTAGGAATTGCCCAAGGCGCTTACGAGCAAGCCTTAAAGTACACTAAGGAGAGAGTACAGTTTGGCAAACCTATTTCTGCTTTTCAAAATACACAATTTAAACTAGCAGATATGGCTACCCAAATTGAAGCAGCTCGGTTGCTAGTCTATCAATCTGCATATCTAGCATCTCAACATAAACCAGTTGGAAAAGCTTCTGCGATGGCGAAACTGTTCGCTTCCGAAACGGCTATGGCAGTAACAACAATGGGCGTTCAACTTCATGGCGGATATGGTTACACACGAGATTATCCGGCTGAGCGCATGATGCGGGATGCTAAAATTACCGAGATCTATGAAGGAACCAGCGAGATTCAACGCATTGTTATTAGTAGTCATATTCTTAAAGATTAATATAGCATTGTTTCGACTTACTTTAGTTTTTTTACTTTGACTTCCTTTGCGCACTTAAGCAAATTAATGTGCGAAAATAAAAAAATACCAAAGTAATTGTGTTAAAAGTGTGTTAAAAGGACCGTTCCCTTTACACACTCTGAAAGGAGAGTAATTAATTTGAGAGAGGTAGTTATTATCAGTGCAGTGCGCACTCCAGTCGGTTCTTTCTGTGGTGCATTAGGGCAAATTCCCGCAGCGCAGTTAGGTGCACTTGTTATAAAAGAAGCGATTAATAAAGCTGGGATTACTGCGGATCAAGTTGACGAGGTTATTTTAGGGAACGTACTTCAGGCTGGTTTAGGCCAGAATCCAGCTCGTCAAGCGGCAATAAAAGCGGGGATTCCTCAGGAAGTTCCTTCATGGACGTTGAATAAAGTATGTGGATCCGGACTCAAATCGATTGTTTGTGCCGCTCAGGCTATCATGACAGGAGATGCCGATATTATCGTTGCCGGTGGGATGGAGAGCATGTCCTTAGCCCCTTATTTGCTTTCCAAGGCACGTACAGGGTATAGAATGGGCAATGATACTGTAGTCGATTCTATGATTCAAGATGGATTGACCGATGCCTTTAGCAATATCCACATGGGTATCACTGCGGAAAATATTGCTGAACAATTTGGGATCTCTCGTGAGCAACAAGATCAATATGCTGTGGTGAGTCAAAATCGCACTGAAGCTGCTATTAAGTCTGGGAAGTTTGTTGAGGAAATCGTACCCGTATCTATTCCCCAACGTAAAGGGGATCCTGTCATAGTGGCCCAAGATGAATTTCCTCGTTTCGGCGCGACCTATGATGGGATTGCAAAACTCCGATCTGCCTTCAAAAAGGATGGAACTGTAACGGCTGCTAATGCTTCGGGGATTAATGACGGAGCAGCTGCCTTAGTCATCATGGCCAAAGAAAAGGCTGAACAACTGGGGCTGACTCCATTGGCAACAATCACTTCATGGGCCTCGGCAGGAGTCGACCCCCTGATTATGGGCACAGGTCCTATTCCTGCGAGCCGAAAAGCTTTAGAAAAAGCGGGGTTAACCATAGAGGATATTGATCTCGTCGAAGCCAATGAAGCGTTTGCCTCACAAACCTTAAAAGTTGCTAAAGACTTACAACTGGATATGGAAAAAACGAATGTCAACGGAGGCGCAATTGCGTTGGGGCACCCTGTTGGCGCATCTGGAACCCGAATTCTCGTGTCTTTGCTTCATGAAATGAAACGTAGCAATGCGCACCGAGGCTTAGCAACCCTATGCATCGGTGGGGGTCAGGGTATCGCCTTAATTGTAGAACGATAGTTTTTAAAACTGAACTTGGTCATTTTTCATGTCTAGATAACTCTTACTATTGTAATCATAGTCGTAATAACACCATTCGAGCTACCAAAAATCATAGATCGAGTAGCGAAAAGACTTGATAAACGAGCAAGGGGGACAAAACCTAAATGCATAAGGAAGAGTATCACAATAAGTGTGTCACCTCAGACGAAGCTGTTAAAGTAATCCGCAGTGGGGATTGGGTTGAGTATGGTTTTGGGGCGAGCATCGCGGGTTTATTAGGCGAAGCTTTAGCTAGACGTACAGAAGAACTTCACGATGTGAATATGCGTGGAGGAGTAATGATGGGTCCGTTAGCGATGGTCGAAAGCGATCCTTCTGGAGATCATTTTACTTGGAATAGTTGGCACTTCGGAGGACGTGAACGGAAATTGGGCCAAAGTGGTTTGGCCTATTACATCCCTATCAAATATTCTGAAGTCCCACGATACTTGCGAGAAAATTTACGAACGGATGTTGTGGCTATCCAGGTTGCGCCAATGGACGAACATGGTTATTTTAGCTTT
>JAJYAS010000850.1 GCA_021779415.1 Bacillota bacterium | reverse complement strand
TACACGAGCAAATAAAAGTAATCAATCAACCACCGATCATCTAAAGTTAAAAATGGGGGTTTTAAATTATGTTGCTAACCAAGGAAAATACGACCATTGGTTTTGTGGGTACTGGAGTTATGGGTAGGAGTATAGCTGGTCATATACTAAAAGCCGGTTATAAAGTGGCAATTTATAACCGTACAAAAGCAAGTGCCGAAGAATTAATTCAAATGGGAGCGATATGGCATGATACAGTTGCCGATTTAGCCGCACAAAGTAACGTGATTATTTCAATGGTGGGTTATCCTAAAGATGTTGAAGAAGTATATTTTGGATCTAATGGAATCATTAGTAATGCAAAATGTGGAACATATTTAGTGGATATGACAACCTCATCTCCTGATTTGGCAAAGAAAATTTATGAAGAGTCTAAAGCTAAAGGAATGTACGCATTAGATGCTCCAGTATCAGGGGGAGATATTGGTGCTAAAGAAGCACGTTTAGCGATTATGGTGGGCGGAGATGAAGAGGTCTTTAATACGATAGAATCAATTTTTAAAATTGTTGGCAAAAATATAATTTTACAAGGAAGGGCAGGGTCAGGTCAACATACAAAAATGTGTAACCAAATTGCGATTGCTTCCAATATGATTGGAGTTTGCGAAGCGATGGCTTATGCCCAAAAGTCTGGCTTAGATCCGGAAGTAGTTTTAAAAAGTATTGAATCGGGTGCTGCTGGGAGTTTTTCGTTAACTAATTTGGCTCCACGCATGCTTGCCAACAATTTCGCACCAGGCTTTTATGTTAAACATTTTATTAAGGATATGACGATTGCTCTAGAATCTGCTGAAAAAATGGATTTGATGACCCCCGGGTTAAAACTAGCTAAATCTCTGTATGATCAATTAGCTGAACAAGGGGAAGAAAACAGTGGGACGCAAGTATTGTATAAATTGTATTTGCAAAGAGAAAAACTGTAAACTGCTCGGATAAAAGGCTCTGTGCGGCGTCTAACGCTAGCAGAGCCTTTTACTGATTTTGTATACTCTATTCAGAATTACTATGGTCAAATTCATAAATGTTATAAATAGAGCAAGGAAATTGATTGAGCTATTCACCTATGTAATAAATGTAAGCTTACCCAATTTGCAGAAATGATGGCATAGATATAGGCCTGCCATAAGACAATCTCTCAGTAAAACCCACATCCTTAATCCTGATAAAAGCAACTGATAAACTAAAATTATTTATTCATTGGGAGTCAAAATAGGACCACCGGAGAATCTGGCCATAGGATATACTGATAATGGCATATTGACTTAATATGCCATCAGTGCTAATCTATTTCTAAGAAGATTGACGGAATACTTTGTGCAAATAGTTACGTTTCATAAAGTACCCACTCCTATATAGGTCAATTATTTTTTTGATCTAGTATGTGAAAGAAATCATATTCGCTTATCCGGTTCGGAATTTCTTAGAAAGCAAATTCCTTCTATTCAATATTATAGGAGGAATGCTATAAGGTTGGTACAAGGTAACCCTCGTTCCAACTGCCTCGGTGAACACCGAGAGTTTATTGACATATAAGGGAGGTAGAAGGATGGCGCATAAGAGTATTTTAGTAGTCGGAGGAGGAGTAAGCGGACTTACAGCTGCTGTTGAAGCTTCCGAAGTAGGAAACGAGGTCTATCTGGTCGAGCAAAAATCCTACCTTGGTGGTAGGGTGGCCCAGATGAATCAGTATTTTCCTAAGTTGTGCCCCCCGAACTGCGGTTTGGAAATTAATTTTAAACGGATTAAGCAGAATCCCCGGATTAAATTCTTCACGTTAGCTGAGATTGAAAAGATTGAAGGCGTAGAAGGGGATTTTACAGTCACTATTAAATCAAATCCCCGTTATGTCAAACAGAACTGTACAGCCTGCGGGAAGTGCACGGAAGTTTGTCCGGTAGAAAGGGCAAATGAGTTTAATTACGGATTGGATAAAACTAAGGCAATTTACAGAGCCCATGAGTTTGCTTTCCCAATGAAGTATGTCATTGATGAAAAAGCTTGTTTGGGTGCGGAATGTGCAAAGTGCGTTAGTGTCTGCCAATATGATGCAATTGAACTTGATATGGCACCTAAAAGCTTTACGTTGAATGTTGGTTCTATCGTATGGGCAACAGGATGGGAACCATATGACGCCAAACGGATTGACTATTACGGTTATGGAAAACATCAAAATGTTATTACCAATGTGATTATGGAGAGATTAGCAGCCTCTAATGGTCCTACGGCTGGCAAGATTGTTCGTCCGTCGGATGGCAAAGAGGTTAAAACTATAGCCTTTGTTCAGTGCGCTGGTTCTCGCGACGAAAATCATTTGCCTTATTGTTCCGGAGTTTGCTGTATGGCCTCGCTCAAACAAGCTACCTATGTCAAAGCAAAGAATCCGGATGCTAAGGTTTATATGTTTTATATTGATGTTAGGGCAATGGGTAAACACGAAGATTTTTACTCCAAAGTTCAGGGTGATATCACCTTAATCAAAGGAAAAGTTGGAGAGATATCAGAGGATCCACTGACAAAAGATTTAATCGTTCAAGTAGAGAATCAATTAACCGGGGAGATCATGAAAGAAACCGTTGACATGGTTGTACTGGCGACAGGAATGGTCCCGGCTACTTCGAATGTA
>JAJYAS010000849.1 GCA_021779415.1 Bacillota bacterium | reverse complement strand
TAAGGGAGCCACAATCTTAACCCCGATTATATCTTATTTCTGCATTCCTAAAAAGACCTTTTCCGGGGTAATCGGCAAATGATTTTCTCTGACTCCCACTGCATTATAAATCGCATGAGAAATGGCAGGCGGTGGGGTATTTGCCACAACTTCCCCAATAGATTTTGCCCCGAAAGGGCCAGTGGGCTCATAGCTCTCTTCAAACTCAATACGTACTTTGCCGACATCCTTACGCGTGGGAATTTTGTATTGCATAAAGGTATTGGTAGCCATCTTTCCTAGCTCATCATATCTTACTTGTTCATAGAGGGCCATCCCAATTCCTTGGGCGATTCCACCTTCGGCTTGAATCCGAGCCAGATTAGGATTAATCACAGTACCACAGTCTATGACTGCAACATAGTCAATTAACTCTACTTTTCCTGTCTCCCGATCAACTTCCACCTCAGCAAAACCAGCAACATAAGGCGGAGGGGATACTTCACTACCATGGGTAGCATAGCCCACTAACTGTAGTTTTCCCGTGCCTAGAATGGTGAGTTCTGCTAGCTTAGCAAAGCTTATCTCTTGATCTCCGCTTAAGGTGCGTACCGCTAAACCATTTAATTCGACATCTCCTCGGGAAACCCCTAAAAACGCTGCACTTTGTGCCAGTATCTTACTTTTTAACTCTTCGGCAGCCTTTACGACCGCAGTCCCCGCCACATAGGTTGTACTGGAAGCATAAGACCCCGGGTCATAGGGAGACGTATCAGTATCTCCTGCATTAACAATAATTATCTCCATCGGAATCTCTAAAATTTCTGCAGCCATTTGACTGAGAATCGTATCGCAACCAGTTCCCATATCTGTTGCCCCTGTGAGTAGCGTAAAGTTTCCATCATCATTTAAACGAATTTCAGCAGAGGCTGTCCCGATATTGGCAATCCCGGAGCCCTGCATGGTGATCGCCATACCTACCGCTCTCACTTTATTAGGACCAACTTCTCGCCGTGGAAATTTTTTGTCCCAGCCTATCAGCTCTTTTCCCCTAAGGATACACTGATCTAAGGAAGTGCTACCCAACATGACCCCCTGCCCTGTAAGAAAGGTTTCTCCAACTTTGCTGATGTTTTTTAAACGAATTTCCGTTGGATCCAACTTTAAGCGTTCTGCTAACTTATTCACGATCGATTCCAGAGCGAACGTACCCTGAGTAGCTCCATATCCCCTAAAAGCCCCTGCCGGCATTTTGTTTGTATACACAGCATACCCATCAAACCGTACGGCTCTCGTTTTATTGTAAAGAGGAAGAGTGTAATGGCCTACACAGCCTAAAACAGTCGGGGCATGCTCTCCATACGCACCAGTATCCGATAAAACCTGCATATCGATGGCCCGAATAATTCCATCTTGGTCAGCTCCTAATTTCACTCTTAGTCTCATGGCATGACGGCTTGTCGTACAGCTAAAGGTTTCTTTCCGATCATAAATAATCAAAGCAGGTTTTCCCGTCTTTAAGGTTACGAGCGCAGCAAAAACATCCCCAGCCCCGGTTTGCTTTCCACCAAATCCACCCCCGATTCTAGGCTTGATTACCCTAATCTTGCTTGCGGGAATTTGCAAAGCTCGGGCTAACTGTCTTCTAATATGAAAGGGAACCTGTGTCGAACTAACCACAATCAGCCTTCCAGTATGATCCAAATAACTAAAAGCCCGATAGGTTTCCATCATGGTATGCGCTTGAGCTTGTGGATAATAGACATCTTCTACCACTACGGCGCATCGTTTAAATTCTTCCTCAACGTCACCAACTTCTTCATGATAGGAAGAGGCAATATTTTTTTCCTTATTCAGTCCAATCTCAAAGTTACAGCTCGAGTCCTCTTCAGGATGAACGACCGACGAATGCCCTATAGCCTGCTCAAAATCTAAAACAGGCTCCATCACCTCATACTCAACCTTAATCTTCTTCATAGCTAAAAGCGCTGTTTTTTCATCCACTGCTGCTATGATAGCTACTTCATCCCCTACATAGCGAACGATCTGATCAAGGATTAAGCGATCATAGGGCGAAGGTTCAGGATAAGATTGACCAGCCAAGGTAAATCGTGCGTTCGGAACATCTTGATAGGTAAGAACGCATTCCACACCTTCCAAGGACTCTGCTTTAGAAAGATCAATTGATCTAATCTTGGCATACGCGTGTGGGCTTCTTAGAATTTTCACCACTAAAGCATTATCCATTGCTAAATCCTCAGTATACACGGGTTTACCTGTAGCGATCGCCATTCCATCAATTTTACGAATACTATGACCAACACTCTTCATCCTAAGCCACCCCCAGAAAGGTCTTTATCGCTCTAAGCTGTCCCATGTAACCTGTACAGCGGCACAAATTGCCTGTTAAATAGTGAATAATTTCTTCCTCGCTAGGATTGACCAGCTCATTTTTCATGGCCAAGACACTCATGATAAAACCAGGACTGCAAAAGCCACATTGTTCTGCTCCTTCCGCGCTGAGTATTTGAGCAAATTCCTCTGCTTCCTTGGGAAGCCCTTCTATGGTTGTGATTTTCTTACCGTGAGCCCGTAAAGAAAGAATCGAACAGGAAAGCCTTGATTTACCATCAATCCAGACAGTACAGAGTCCACAGCAGCTTGTATCACAAGCTGTTTTAATGC
>JAJYAS010000848.1 GCA_021779415.1 Bacillota bacterium | reverse complement strand
AAGCATTGGCCCGTATACCTGACTCCACTTGTTTCAACAATATTGCTGACCTCTTCCCTTTTGCCGAAAAGATAGGACAGCTCTATCCAATTGAAACACTTTGCCGGCGCCAAGCTATTACTTCCTACCCCGCTATTGCCCAAAACAAAGAAATGCTCTTCCTCAACATTAACCCCCAGGTCCTAATCGACCCCGAGTTTGCCTCGGGCCATACAAGAAAACTGCTTAGTGAAAAGGGGTTAGCCCCACAGGATGTTGTACTAGAAATTACCGAACGGAGTGCCATAGAGGATTTCTCAACGTTCCGAGATGCTTTAGATCATTATCGCAATCAGGGTTACCTCATTGCCTTAGACGACGTTGGTGCCGGCTACTCCTCTTTACAATCCGTCGCCGAGCTACATCCAGACTTTCTTAAAGTAGACCGGTCTTTAATACAGGGAGTGAATGCTGATCCGATCAAATGGGCTTTGTTGGAGACCTTTGTTACCTTTTCTAAACGAATAGGGTGCCGAATCATTGCTGAAGGAGTTGAGACGGCTGAGGAAATGCGCACAGTGGTCCAATTGGGGGTGGATTACGTACAGGGATTCTTAGTTGCAAGACCCACCTTTGAACGAATGAGTATTAATCCCGAGGTTATGGAAATCCTCGACCGGGTACATAGGCTTAAATCGATAGATCAAAGCCCTATTCTTTCCATGGTGGAACCCTTACCCTTGTTTAATAGCAAAGCCCTTATCAATTCCGTTGAAACTTACTTCCGTGAGCACCCACACCAATGGCTGGTGGGGATAGCCGAAGACTCTCGTTTAGTTGGTGTGTTGCAACGCGACAGACTTTTTTCCGCTCTAGGTACCCGATATGGTGTGTCCCTTTTTTCAGAACGAACTGTTCCCATTTTAATGGACACAAATCCCCTAATTGTGGAAGACACCACTCCATTGGAAGTGGTGTCTAGTTTAGCTATGCAGCGCTCGGATGCCCAGCTGTATGACGGCATTATTGTAGCTAACCAACGCAAGCCAATTGGCATGGTTTCAGTAGAAAATCTAATAAAAGCAATATCCGAGAGGCAAATCCAGCTTGCCCAAGGAGCAAACCCATTGACTGGGTTGCCAGGAAACCTACGAATTGACCAGGAGATCAGACAGCACTTAGAACGTGGATTGACCTTTGGCATTATATATGCTGACCTTAATAAATTCAAATATTATAATGACTTATACGGTTTTCAACAAGGAGACTTGGTCATTAAGATGTTAGGCGAAGTTTTGCTGAATGCGTCCTATATAACCGCTGAGAAAACCTTTGTTGGACACATCGGTGGCGACGATTTTATTGCAATCTCTTCATCCACAGACCTGGAAAAATTAGCCGATAACATCTTCATCCAATTCGAACAATCTTGCGAGCAGTTAGCCGGCACGGAAAACCTTAGCGTAGCCCTAGCCGGCCTCATTATAAACACTACTGACCAAAGTTGGACACCCTTACTTGTCTCCGAACGGGCTGCCCAAATCAAGAAAGAAGTTAAGGCAATGGGCGGCAATTCGTTTTTATTACGCTAGGGGAGTGATTTGATATGAAATTTAAAATGAATTGGAAACGGTGTATGCCTTGGAAAGGGTTCTACAACTGGAAAACGTTCTACAAAATTAATGCTTTAGTTCTTGTAATGGTAGTCATTATGCTCGGATTAAGTTATATGGGATATTACTATTATCGGCAAGCCAAAGTAGCCATGAACGATATTTATTCAAGTTCTCTGATTTCTGTAAAACTAATTAATGAGGCCAATGCCAATGTTCGAATGATCCGTAGTACCAATGTAGAGCTGCTCTTGGCCCCGCTTGACAATTCCAAGAAACAAAACCTACTTATTCAAACCACAGTACTAAAAGGCTTGATCAAGGAATCCCTGGATAACTATACCCCCCTTGCCAAAGAACCCTTTGAAGTAGCCAAACTTGCTGCAGTGAGAGACTCACTCCAAAAATACAATGACGATTGGCAGAAGGTAGTTTCTCTAATGGATAGGGGGGACAAAGAGGGTGCCTATCTCTACTTCTCTAATAACGCTACCAAAGATTTGGATGAAATAAACACCCTGCTTCCTGAACTGGTGGACTTTAGCACTCAAAAAGCGAAAAGCACTATTGTCCGTGAAAATCTAAATTTCGTCCAAGCTGAGAAATTGTTGTTCGGACTCCCTATTGCTGCTGCACTTCTGGCAGTTATCATTGGGGCACTGGTGGCTCGAGCCATAGCCAAACCTCTACAGACAATGTTAGCAAATGTACAAGGGGTAGCCTCTGGAAATCTTAGGGTGACCAAGATAAAAACTACTTCCAAGGATGAAGCTGGAGAACTTGCACAGGCTTTTAATCTTATGACGGATAGCTTGTCGGGCCTAGTCAGACAAGTCTCAGAGTCTTCGGCGGACGTTGCTGCTTCTGCTCACCAACTCTTAACTATTACGGAACAAAGTTCGAGTGCCTCCGGCCAAATCGGCGGGGCCATCGCCGAAGTGGCTGGTGGAACGGAAAAACAAGCTGGTGCTGTTAACGAGACTGTGGCGGCTATAGAACAAATAAACGCTAACATTCAAATGGTAGCCGAGGCGAGCCAACGCGTCACCATCCTCACCGCCAAAACAACAATTACTACTGA
>JAJYAS010000847.1 GCA_021779415.1 Bacillota bacterium | reverse complement strand
CACGAAACCTAAGAGCATTAAAGCAGAGATCACTTCTTGACTTTTAAATACCTGTCCCTTTTTTCGCGCATCCTCTTTGCGCTTGGACGTCGCGGGATGTTTTTTTTCGCTCACTGCTTCCACCCCTGGTAAAGTTCTAAGACCCAAGACATGTTGGTGTTAAACAGTCTAGCGACCGTTTCCCCCAAAAAAGGAATCGAGAGAAACAAAATAACAAATCCAAAAACAATCTTGACTGGGAAAATAACCGCAAAAATATTGAGTTGAGGTACAGTCCTAGATAAAAGGCCTACCCCCACATCTGATACTAAAAGCGCGCCAAAAATCGGTATTGCTAATTGAATAGCTAAGGCAAATACATGAGAGACGAGCTGAGCGTAAAAATGGTAATTACTCGGCAGATTAGACGGGTTAATCGGAATATATGCATAACTTTTGACCATCGCAGCGATAAGATAGTGATGTGCATTAGTGGAGAGCAAAAGCATCGTTGCCAAAATAATCTGAAAGTTACCCATCATAGGACTTTGAAATCCATAAACAGGGTCAATCGCCGCTCCCATGGTAAAACCCATTTGGAAATCAATCAATTGTCCTGCACCTTGTAAAACTGCTGTTAGCAAATAAATTAAAAATCCTATGACCAACCCCACTAGACCTTCCTTGATCACTACAGCAACATAAGGTAATAGTTCAATTGGAATTGAAGGATTTGTTGCCTGAATTAGCGGATAGATTATGACAGTCATACTTGCAGCCAAAATCAACCTCACCATGGCTGGGACGCCCCTAGCGCCGAAGACTGGAGCCAACATAATCATTCCAGCCCAACGAGATAAAACCAGAAGAAATAAAGAGAGATTCCATTGGAGCAGCTGGGCTAGACTCAAATTTTGTCCCCCCCTAACTCGATGTTCGTGGGTCAATATTCATAGTTCGAAGTCACAAGTGCGTAATCCAAGATTCTAGATTCTTAGTGCTTTTACATACCTCCAAATGTAGTAAGCTGGGTCAATATATTTGAGGTGTAGGCCGTCAGAACAGATAACATCCATGGACCTAACAAAAGTATGACAACTGCCACTGAGAGTACCTTTGGAATAAAAGAAAGCGTTTGTTCCTGGATCTGGGTCATAGATTGAAAGATACTAACCAAAAGACCTACCATCAAAGAAACTCCAAGAATGGGCCCTCCCACCAGAAGTACAACTCCCACCGCTTCCTTCGCCATAAATAGTACCTGATTCTGGGTCATTGTCCTCCCCCTTCATCACACGCTCTTTTTAATGGAAACTCGTCACCAACGACTCAACCACTAAATGCCACCCATCCACTAACACGAACAAAAGCAATTTAAAGGGCAGGGCAATCATCATTGGAGGAAGCATCATCATACCAATTGACATAAGGGTACTGGATACAATCATATCGATCACAATGAAGGGAATAAAGATCGCGAATCCCATTTGAAACGCCGTCTTTAATTCGCTAATCACAAAGGCCGGAATCAATACGTAGGTTGGAACGTTTCTATAAGTTTTAGGTCGTTCCATTTTAGATAACCCTACAAAAAGCTCTAAGTCCTTCTCCCGAGTCTGTTTAAACATAAACATCCGAATAGGTTCTTCCGCTTTGACAAGGGCTTCCGTTTGCGTGATCTGATTCTTCATATAGGGTTGAACTGCATTCGTATTTATCTGGTTCCATGTTGGAGTCATAATAAAAAATGTAAGAAAAAGGGATAACCCCACGAGCACTTGGTTCGGGGGAAGTTGCTGCGTTCCTAGTGCATTTCTCACAAATGATAATACGATGATAATCCGGGTAAAGGAAGTCATCATCATGAGAATGGCTGGCGCTAACGAGAGCACTGTCAGGAGCATCAGAATTTGCAATGATGTACCCGTTTGTTGTGTTGCAGAGTTTCCTAAGTCTAATGTAATTCCTGCCGCCCATGCAATTTTAGGACTTGACAGTATTCCTAATCCCAAAATAATGCCAAAGGATAACCCTAATGTGATGAACTTAATAAATCGGCCTGAAGAAGCCATTACTTTTCAACCTCCTCAAGCAAACGTTCTAATTCTATGGAAAAGGGCTCTTCTTTCTGTTGTGACGGCCTCCGCCAAAGCTTCTGAACACTTTGGATCCACCCTTCCATTCGTTCTGTAGGGCGTGAAGTAATCTCTTCCAAGATTTCAGCTGCAATATGCGGATCATGGATCTCACTGATTTTCACCAGATGGTGATCCGTTCCACCGAGGACCTGCAACTGACCAGCAATCTCTACAAGGTAAAGGCTTTGCTGCCCACTCAATACTTGGCGGTCTAAAACCCTAGCCCATGGTGCAGTTATCCTTCGATTACTCATCTTACTCAGACGTCGGATAATCCAAAGGGACACAAGCAAAATAATAAGAAAAACCAGCAACATTCCTAGAAGCCCCCACCACGAAAAAACGGGCTGAGTCACAACCGAAGAAGCTCCACTTGAAGGTAACGGCAGGTCTTCGTTGAACATTTTATTTCAACGCCTTCGTGACAGCCTCAACCACACGTTCCGCTTGGAAGGGTTTAACAACGAAGTCTTTAGCACCGGACTGAATCGCTTCTATAACCATGGATTGTTGTCCCATGGCGCTACACATGATGATCCGGGCCTTCGAATCTAATTTA
>JAJYAS010000846.1 GCA_021779415.1 Bacillota bacterium | reverse complement strand
CGCCCTACTGCACAACACCTCCACTTCAATCGGCTCCAAGCCACGTTCTTCCCTGGAGAACGCAGATAACGCATAATCGGTCCGAAAGGGGTGAGCAGCGACCATCACTCCCCTCGATTCGCGCACGAATTGGGCTAATTTTGGCAAGTCATCCCTGAGATCTAACAAGGATTGGTGAACTCCATACACTAATATTTCTCCGACTGCTGTACTCAATTCAACCCCGCCGTAAACTTGAATACCGCTTTCACGGTGCAGTTTGGCCAACTCTTTTGGATCCCATAAGTAATCATGATCTGTGATGCATACTCCGTCCAAACCTTGCTGACTGGCAGCTTGAACTAAGTCCCAGATAGGCATTCGACTACAAACAGAACCCTGACTAGAATGCGTGTGTAAATCAAACTTCATAAAAGATTCTTCATATCCTCCCCTATTTCAATCTCTCAAGATTTAAAACTTATATAAGCAATTTTCATGCCAACGGCTTCCTTCTGTGCTTGTCATTGTTGGGTAGGCTCTGTAGTGTTGGAAATTGGCCCGTCGAATACCTGCAAACCTAACTTGACTGGTCCTAAGTAGTCCCCCAACCCCAAAAAATGTTTTAATTGCGCACACTACATTCCTCTCATTGTTATATATTAAGGGTGTGCCTTTCTAATAAGCACACCCTTAATATCGATCACAACTCCACAGTATCTTCTTCTGTCCAACCCCAATCATAATCAGTGAATTCCAAATTATTCCCATGGCGTTTGGCATAGTTAGTCAGATATTCAACTTCATTCGCAGGATAGCCTAAAATGGCAGCTCCAACCAGGTTCATATACATTTTGTTCAACCAGAACTATATGCTTCCTCACTCGTAGGTGTAAAAACCTTTTTTTGTCTTTACACCATACTCCCCCTTGGTAAATTTCTCAACGAGAAGGGGGGATGGCTTATCTTTGGGATCGCCGGTATTCTGGTAGCGTTCCATACCAATGTAATACGCCAGATCAATCCCTGTGAAATCTACTAAACGGAATGGTCCCATCGGATGACCCAAAGCGTTCGTGACGGCCATGTCAATTTCTTCAGGGGTAGCAATTCCCATGTCAGCGAGGAACATTGCCTCATGATTTAAGGCTGCTAAGATTCGATTTACAAGGAAACCATAGATTTCTTTCTTAAGCAAAACTCCGTTTTTGCCCAGTTTGGCGGCCAACTCCATAGTTACTTGAGCAGTTTCAGGGGAAGTATGGGCTCCTTGCACAACCTCAACTAATTTCATGACTAGGGCAGGATTGAAAAAGTGCATGTTGCAAACCTTTTCTGGCCTCTTTGTGACATCCGCAACCTGAGAACTAACAATAAACGAGCTATTGGTGGCCAAAATCGCATGCGGAGGTGTGATCCTGTCTAAATCCGCAAAGAGTTTCCGCTTAATGTTCATTTTCTCAACAGCAGCTTCAATCACATAATCCGCATCTCCGGCAGCCTCTTCAAGATCAATTGTAAAGCTAAGATTAGCTATGGCCATATCAGCTTGTTCCTGCTTCATTTTCCCTTTTGCTACGCGTTCTGGTAAATATTTGCCTGCAAAAGCTTCAGCTTTGTTCAACATCTCTTGGCTAATATCTGTACAAGAAACTTTATACCCTGCCAAAGCACAACACACGGCAATTTGATGACCCATATTACCGGCCCCAACTACACAAATTTTTTTAATATCTTCAAGTTCCATCTTTCAGCCCTCCAAAATTTTTCTTAAAAAGCTTCTTCTGGCATCTCAATTGCTGAGGTGTCAGTAAATAGATTACTTTCTCTATATTGCAAGAAGCATGCCAACTGCTCATAATCTTGAATTAGACAACCAGGATCCGTTTGGAAAAATATTTTTGTATGGAATTGAAACAAAGAATCGCTGTCATATGTTGAGTCCTGAAAGTCTTTCCATCAATTGAAATAAAATTATATTAAAAAGTGTAAGGACACCTGTAAAATGAACAGATGTCTTTACACTTTTTAATACAATAAATAATTAAGATTTTCCTCATTTTGACTTCGTTAAGCGTGGCAAATCCCAGAATTCCTTCTTAAGCGGAACTTCATAAGTGATCTTCGTGTATTGTTCTTTGTCATAAGTTTGACCCTTTAGTAGATCGACTAGAAAACGCTCTCCACTACTTTTGTTTTCAATAACGACCATACGACTAGGATTACTCGGCGGTCTTTCCATATAAACTCTCCTCAATGAATTTCTTCAATTCACTTTTAGTTCTGCAACTTAGTATTCGATAAACTTTTAGGTATTCCTTTATCTCTGCTCAGGAATTTCGGTTCAAATAGTGCTGCTTACATATTATTACCAATATGGAGAGAAAATAATGCCCTATTCCGTTGAAAGCAGTTCAACGGATTTTTATTTTGCGCAAACTTCTCTTTTTGTGATTTAAATCACATTTTAACATTAAAAAATCTAAGATAATATTTTAATAAGGTGTTCTCTGGGATTCATACATAAAACAAATCCGCAACTTGCTGAAACACCTTAAGACCGCAAAATAATTTTGTAGGAGGAGGATCAGATCTAGATGCCGAAAACACGACGCTTGGTTGCCCTTTTGGGAATCGGTACAATCCTAATAGTTGCTTTATTGTTCTTGACCTATCATTTTGTCATTGGGCCTAAAGG
>JAJYAS010000845.1 GCA_021779415.1 Bacillota bacterium | reverse complement strand
GGCAAAGCTGGAGAAACGTCAGCGTAGGCTAGACCATTGGACAGCGTTTTTGACGAGTAAGACCTTCCCGCCAGTTACCTTTGGCACGAAGGAAATGTTTCTAAGACGGTGTAAAGGATTAATTACGAACCAGGAATGGAACAATTGCCGGAATAACCGAATTTATAGTCGTGGGGATAAGTCAAAGGGAGGAAATCCAAATCTAAGAGTCGTCTTTAAGGATGGAATAAGTTACTTAGAAATCTCGACGCTCGAGAAAACGGTGAAGAACAGAGCAGTTAAGGTCTTAATGCCGATTTATTTGCCACAAAAACTCTCAAAAAGGACAGGTAAAGTCAATGGTATTCAATACAGGAAGATGTTTATGGATTCGCTAGAACGAGGTGAGGCCTACCAAGTGGAGTTAATCAAACGAGACGATGAGTATTACGCGCATATAACGTTTGAAGAGCTTGAAGCGAAGGTTATCTACACGGGGCACGTCAACATGATCGGTATAGATACAAATCCGGATGGGTTTGCGTTAACTAAAATCGATACTTTAGGTAACTACAGAGGTCACACCTATTTGAAGCAACACGAATTAACCTTCTGTCGGAGCAATCGGCGCACGAATTTATGTGGTGAGCTTGTGGCTCAGGCAGTAGACTATGCCTTGGTCAGACAATGTGGGGTTGTTGTGGAAGATTTGAAGTTTAAGAACGACCGAGATGTGTCGAGCAAGTTAGCTAGGGTGAGTAGTCCGTTTGTATACGCCACGTTACTAATGATGTTGGAACGTAGCTGTCTGCGTAACGGGGTTGAATTCGTCAAGGTAAAGCCCCAATATACCAGTAAAATCGGGCTGTATAAGTATTGTCACCAATATGGACTGGATGTTCATAACGGCGCAGCCTTAGTCATTGCGAGACGGAGTTATGGGTTCAAAGAAGCAGTACCGAAATTGCTTGAAGAGACATTAGTGCCTAAGACAAAACTGATTGCCTTTAAGGAAATGAACGAATGGAGTAAATGGGGCGAGATAACTCGTCAAATTACTAAATTATTTAAGAAACGAAAGGAAGTGAATACTCCTGGTTTATGGTTAGTTCGTAGGAAAGAACTGCTAGGGATCGCTTAACGATTACTTTAAAATAAACCACTGCACTTGTACACTTAGTTGAAAGGCTTGTGCGGAGTTGTTTTAGGGGCTGACTAACCGTCGCACATCTGTTGTACTTAATTGATGCACTTAATTAAGGCGATATGGATGTTTAATACGAGAGTGTTGACCTAAGTAGCTGAATCCTGTGATGCTACCGCTTTGTTTAGTCGGCAAAGTGAAAATGCTGAATTGTATAGGTTTGTGTAGTAATATTCAGTATTTAGAAACCAGGATTGATGAATATGTCGCCAAAGAGAATCGTTTTGCGGTTCGGGACGGATATTTCGGTTAAACCGGTTGTGTATCGTTTGGTTAAAGATTACGACTTAGTGGTTAATATTGTGAAAGCAGACGTCAACCCTCAAAAAGAAGGTACGATGGTCCTGGAGGTGACTGGGGATCAAAGCGAAGAAGGATTAACCTATTTGCGTGGCCTAGGGGTTTCAGTGCAGGACCTGAACCAAGGCATCGTGCGCAATGAAGAAAAGTGTGTCATGTGTGGAGCGTGTACAGGTATTTGTCCGACGGGTGCCTTATATATGGAACGCCCATCTATGGAAGTTCGCTTTGATGGAGATCAATGCATTGTCTGCTTACTTTGTACGAAAGTCTGCCCGATGCGGGCTATGGAGGTTCATTTGTAATTGGATTATAGGGAAAGAATTTACCGCCAAGATCACCGGCAGGACGATCTCGTGCATTTTCAACTGGCCGTAGAGGAAACTGATCTGGATATTGGGGTTCGCAAAGAAAGGTTTTCGCCAGAACTGGTCAAATGGGTGGAAGAGACGATGTTGGCTTGCCGCAAACCGCTCGAGGATTATATCCAGAGAGACCCTGGTTTTCTGCACTCCTTAACACCCTATACTGTTTTCCCAGATGCTCCTTTAATCGTACAAACTATGGCGGAAGCTGGTTGTCTAGCTGGGGTCGGACCGATGGCTGCGGTGGCTGGGGCTGTGGCTGAGTGGGTTGGGAAGGCAATCTCCAAACGCTCTCGGGACGTGATTGTAGAAAATGGCGGGGATATCTTCTTGCGTACTAGCCGGATTCGCAAGGTAGGGATTTTCGCAGGAGATTCTCCATTGTCTAATCGAGTGGCAATCGAAATACGTCCAGATCAAACTCCACTAGGGATTTGTACTTCATCCGGCAAAATAGGGCATTCATTAAGCTTTGGCAAAGCTGATGCGGTTGTCGTGCTCTCTCCTTGGGCAGCCTTAGCTGATGCCGTGGCGACGGCAGGTGGGAACTTAGTCCAGACTGTGGACGATCTGGAAAGGACCCTTGAATTTGCCTCAGAGATCAAAGGTGTTACAGGAATGTTGATTATCAAAGATGATCGGTTAGCGGTTTGGGGAAATGTAAAACTACTTCCGAATTAGGGATAAGTTTTAATTGTGTGCTTAGGTCTTAATAGTAAAGGAAGGGGTAAGCTTTAGGCCAACCCCTTCCTTTACTATTAAGAAATTTGAACAGAAAGAAACCTCCCCGTCGGGAGGTTTAAAGTTTTTGCGCTAATGTCTTTAGTTTCT
>JAJYAS010000844.1 GCA_021779415.1 Bacillota bacterium | reverse complement strand
CCAATCCGTCAACATAGCTGACATTTGAGTCATGGTAAGCATACCGTGAGCGATTACTCCTCCTAATCCAACCTGACGGGCATAGTTATCATCCAAATGAATAGGATTAAAATCTCCTGAAGCTTCTGCATATTGACGTATTTGAATGTGATTCGGCACCCACTCTCGGACAGCTAATCGATCAGAGACTTCATAACTCCGCAAACTTTTCATTCTCTGCTCCCTTTTCCAGGATGATTAAGGTGGCCCATGCGCGCCTCCTTAATCATCCATTAACTTACTCCTAATCTTACTAGAAACCTAACTTTTGGTTGAGTTCCGCTAGCTTAGTCTGAGCTATTTCCAGTCCTGGATCAAGAACATTGGCTAACATATACTCGTTTAATGCTTCATGCAAATATCCTGCTTGTTCTCTAAGAATACCTTCACCCAAATGCCTCATTGCCAAGCTCTCATGATCAAAATCGTCCTGATTATGTCCGATGTGCATACCAGTTACCCCCCCGCTTGTGGCATCCGAAATACTTGCTCACATAATCCGTTGCCCTCAAAACCCTTACTGCTAGACATCTTTAAATTCAGTCCGGCTTTTTCAGCAGCGACTTGATTGGCCGCTTGACAGAAGATATGGCAGTTATCTAGTCCTTTTTCCGCAAACATCTTGCCTATACTACAGTTGAAATTACGAACTTTTAGCGTCTTAGTCGTCGCCTCAGTGACAGTCCAGGCATCCCTTGGGCGAAGGTTCAATATGCCAAGTTCAACATACCGTTCAAACACATGGGGAAATCGAATCCCAGTTTGCTGGGCCACACATTCAATCATGTCAGCCGTTCTATCTCGAAAGGTATCAGAGTCAGCTTCTTTGATTAATAAGTTCATAAAGGTTTTTCCCTGTTTAATCAAAAAATCTTCGTTAGTCTCTCCCTCCTGATTAAATAGACTTTCTAGAGGAAATTGGTTATTAATTGTATAAATTAGTTCCTTGGGCAGATCATAGGCATAATCTTGACCTGGGTTTATCTTTAGCCGTCGATCAGCAGCTACCTCAGTACTGGGGTTGCCTTTGACCTTTTGCAAAACCTTAAAATCCAAAGCCATACTAAACTCCCCTTTATTTCATAATTATGCTAGATTTCAAATTAGGAATTTCGCTCATTTAATTGAGCTATCCGTTCCTCTTGATACCTTTTTGCTAATTGTTCTTTTGGTAAAAATCCCAAATCAACTGCTCCAGTAGGACATACTTTAACACAGTCACCACACCCAGAACATTTATCCAAATAGCGTCCGAAAATTCGATATTCTTGGGGATCCGTCTCCCGTCCCTTCCATATCTTCGTGGGACCACATACAAAAACCACAGATGGACATACACTTAAACATCGTCGGCATAATAATGGATCTTTACATAAATCAAAGTTTATTTTGATTTGAGCAATCATCACGTTCCCCCCTTATTACCAGTTCTCAGCTAATCCAGGCAAACTTTCTCTGTCCAAGAGCTCTATCGCACCGCTCGGACAAGCAGTAATGCATAAGCCACATCCAAAACATTGATCCATGTCAACATAGGCCTTATTGGTGTAAACCTCTAAGTTGAGGGACTTAAACTGGCATCTTCCTAAACAGCTTTTGCAGCCGGTACATTTTTCCCGATCTACTTTAGCTACCGTATGCCCTTTTAGCAAAAATTTAAAGTCATAATCGAGCCGATTTCGAACCGCCACACACCCTGGATATTCGCACTGGCATAGTCCTCCGATATATGGCGTGCCAAACACGTCCACAGTCTGAACTCGCCCCTCTTTATGATTCATCATAGCCCATTGCTTAGCTTCCTCAGGAGTAAGAAACTCGACCCCGCCCCGATAAGTCTCCGGCCAGCGTTCCCATTTATACATGCCCGGTCCGATGCCCATACAGGTAAAGTTCTCCTCATCAGGCATACCCCGTTGAACCCTACGACAGCCACACGTCATTTTGACCAAAGGATAGGCAATGTCCAAAATCTGCAGGTACTCATCAAGTGTGACGACCTGCCCAAAATGAGTTTGATAAGCATGTTCCAAGGCATCACGTTTTATTTCTTCTTCCCATTTCAGATCCCCACTGATCCTTGCCTTAACTAACTCTGCCACTACACCTGCTCCCATACCAGCTGCTTGTGGATCAGCATCTGCACCAGAAGCTTCACGACCTTCTTTTCTCACCTTATAAAGACGTCGTGCATAGTTTTCAGGGTTAAGATACCATTTCTCTCCGTTACCATACTTTTCACATACCCAACACATTTCGATATTCCTCCTTCTTCTTGGCATGGAATCTTCCATTACGCAATTGAGCTAATAGTTGGGCGTAGTTCTTGACCGGATTATCGAAAACTGTAACACAAGAACCAACGCTGAGTGTACTATGGGCATCACTGCCTCCAGTTCCCTTTTTACCCAAAATCACTGCAGCCTTTTGGGCTGCCTGAATTTCCTCTCGACTGCTACGCCCGTTGTAAACTTCCAATGTATTAACCAAGCTAAACACCGATTTCCTACATAACTCCTCAACATCGATTGGCTCCAAGCCACGCTCTTCCCTCGAGAAAGCCGACAACCCAAACTCGGTACGAAATGGGTGTGCTACAACCATCACACCTCCCAATTCTTCCACCAGTAAGGCTAATTCAG
>JAJYAS010000843.1 GCA_021779415.1 Bacillota bacterium | reverse complement strand
GATCTCATGATTTGTCTTTCGAAGGCAAGGGCTGTGAGAATTAATGACAAGTACCAACTCAGAGACATATAAGTTATCAGAGCAGGCAAAGACATCAGATACGAATCTAAAACATAAAAAAAAATGAGATAACATGGAACTAAAATTACATTAGAATACTTTGCTTTCCAGTCCCGGATTAAACTGTATTTTTGATAACGATTATAGTCATTAAACTTAATAGATTTTGAGCTTTGAAAGGAAATTCCATAAATCCATCGGGCTTTTTGTTTGACTGCTTCATGGAGAGTGTTGGGGAAAAATTCACGAGTTGCAATATATTCATTGGCTATTTTTCCATTTTGCAAGACTCTCTCTACGCCTTCTAAGAAGTAATGCACGTTTATCCCAATCTTTTGCATATATACTGATAACTCGTAATCTTCCGTTAGGCTATTTTCGTTTAACAGATACCCCCTACTATTTTCGATTTGCTCAACTGCGCTACGCATAATAAAAAAACCAGTTCCTGCCGAAGGAACAATAAATCGTCCAATTTCCCTAGCCACCATAGTACGGAAATGATTTTCAGCGAATTCATCAGCATACGTACCACTTGTGAGGAATTTAATAAAATTTCGCATCGTTGGATAGGGCTGTAAAGGAAAGACCGGCAATTGAACAGCCGAATGGGTCGGAATGAGATAGTTAATTAATTTTAAAGACGTTGGGTGAATGATATCCTCAGAATCATGAATAGCAATGACACTAAATTTCAACCCACTTTCGTCCTCATACTCTTTAAGACCATGATTATAGATATAATTAATATTATTTGCCTTAGTGGTAGGGCCATTAATCTCATTAATTACCATATGAAGATTTTTATAGATAGCTAACAATGGTTGGATGGCTTCTTGTGTTGCAATATCATTGGGATATACCCCAACAAACAGGTGAAAAAACGACTTAGGATAATTAATAGTCGTTAGCGTATTGTGAAGCATATCCGCAATAACATTTTCTTCTTTCCAGGCTGGAACAAAAATAGCAATCAGTTGTGGAGTAACACTATCTAAATCTTTAATTAGTATGCGATTTCTAATCCTTGCCCTTAACCTTGCATAAAAATAGATGTCAAATACAAAATCATCTAAGCCGAAAAGCAAGGCGAGAATAAGAAAACTGATTGCTAACAGCCTCATTACAGGTAACATCGCTGTCTGCCTCATCTTTCTTATGACTTATATAAGTTCAAATAAATTACATATGTTGACGCCCACTTGGGTTAGCGGAGATTTGAGAACGGCCTAACCTTTCCATGTAATCATTCGACAATTATCTACATATTACTCCTTTAATTGCAGTTAAGATATATCCAGAAAACACAAAAAAGCCAGACCGTCCAAACGATCTGACCTTTCATGTTCCCTCATATACTTACTCACTGGCTCCATTTTTTCCGTGCCCAGCTCTCTCCACAGCAAAAATTACCAACGACATTAGAAACAATTACATATCGAATATGTTCCGGTGTACCAGCCATACCCCAAAACTATCTCAACCAACCCCTACAATATGTTCCCTTGGCCAAAGCTAGTCCTATTAATCCTCCCTGAAACGCTGAAAAGCCCAGCATTGCTGGACTTTTTATGTCTAATAAATGTATCAATTATTGAGTACTTATTTGAGATGATGAGGCTAAAAAACACATTCTTTGATACAATTTAACGATATACCTGCGTTTGATGTTCAAGGGGGTGAATTTGCTTAACGGGGGTGCCTCTATCCAAGAAGGTCCAGATGTATTTCTTTGTACGATTTATAAAAAGGATTTCATTAACGATTATAGAATAAAAATGTCTAGGCTAAATTAGTAATGATAGTATGTAGCCAAAAGGAGAAGCATTAGTGTCAAATCAAATGAATGACAACGACCTGGAAAAAGCATTACACGCCATTGCCGCTGTTTCGCTGTACGGCGTCATCAACCAAGATGACTTCGTCGAACTTTTCAATAGTCAGAATGAGCGACAAACCAACATCGACGAGATGTTTCCAATCCTGCTTAACAATGTTTACAAAGATGTAGGATATTGCTTTTGGGATGAGTACATAGTTGACGATAGTTTTGAAGAAGATGAGTTTGCCGATGTAAAGATATTGTTATCAGAGAGAAGCGGAAAACCCAGATATAATCCGTCAAGAGAAGACTTTCTTAAATATTCCGACTGGGACTATTTTGAGGTCACGCCTCAGCTTATCGCTTTAAAACAGCATCTTTCAAAGTTAATAGCCGATCCCGATGCGGTTCTGGATATTCTCGAGGAAATTCACGATCTGAGTGCTGCGGAAGCACGGACACAGGATTTTTTTGATTTGCTGGATTCCGCTGGCGTTGTATTTGATAATATGGAACAAGCGGGTGCGATGATGCAACTTATCGTTGATGTCCGCAACAATACCCGCTTGTGGACCAATTACGGCCATACGCCCAATGAACTTTCTTCTCGCGAAAAATCAAACCTAAGATTGCTTCCCTCAGTTCAAACTACGAATTTCCAGAAGGTCGGCAGGAACGATCCATGTCCATGCGGCAGTGGAAAAAAGTATAAGAAATGCTGCGGAAGCTAATGTGTACTCCTTAGTTATAATGGCCAAAACTTCATTTCACGGCAAGTACTCCTTAAGGATTGCTTGCTAC
>JAJYAS010000842.1 GCA_021779415.1 Bacillota bacterium | reverse complement strand
CGGTGCATGGACCTCAGGAAGAAAGGCCTGAAGGGGTACAACCAGCGGAAGCTCACGAGGGTTTGGGAATTCTTGTTCGACCGGCTAAAGGAGAAAAATGTGAGCGTTGCTGGATGTTTCATGAGGAAGTTGGAGAGAATACAGAACATCCGACGATTTGTCCGCGTTGCAGTTCCGTGGTTAGTAGCCTCACTTAGATACGAGGGTAGATGTAAGCTTTTCTTAATAGCTTAGAAAATTTGCAGAAAAAGTCAGTAGACTTATCAATGAAAAAAGCATATTATATTGAATAATGATATAATTCATATCGGATGAGACTAGTAGGAGAGAGCTGGGAAAACCAGACGCCGAAGGAGAAAATCCCTTGAATCGCCTTTCAAGGGGGGAAACTCTCAGGCAAAGGTACTACTAGATGACGATACTCTGGAGAGTTTCTCTTAATTGAGAACACCAAAGGGGAAGCCGGCTACGGCGAATCTCTCAGGTTAAAGGACAGAGAAGGTGCGATATGCACCCTCTCTGTCCTTTTTTATGTTTCTACTCTGGGGCATAAGGGCAAACTCATGTGACGAAATTTAGGAGGTGCCACTAATGGTTGAACCAAAACGAACTCCACTTTACGAAGAACATCTGGCAGCTAAGGCCAAACTGATTGACTTCGGTGGATGGGAAATGCCTGTCCAGTATGCTGGCGTGATAGACGAACACCATGCAGTTCGGACAAAGGCAGGGTTATTTGATGTTTCGCATATGGGCGAGATCGATGTTCGCGGCAAAGAAGCTCAAGCTTATGTACAAATGCTAATTACCAATGATGTTAGTAAGCTCGTGGATGGAAAAATTCTATACTCTCCTATGTGTTATCCAAATGGTGGAATTGTGGATGATCTGCTTGTTTATCGCTATAATCAAGAACATTTCTTTATCGTTGTGAATGCCTCCAACACAGATAAGGATTATGCTTGGATGGTTGAACAAATCAAAGGATTCAACGTGGTTGTGGAGAACGTTTCCGCTCAGTATGCGCAACTTGCTCTTCAAGGTCCACGAGCTGAAACAATTTTACAACGTATTACAAACGTTAATCTGGCACAAATTATATATTATGGGTTTACTCATGGAGACGTTGATGGTGTTCCATGTCTAATCTCCCGCACAGGGTATACGGGAGAAGATGGGTTTGAAATCTATGTTTCTCCGGAGTATGGCAGACAATTATGGCGGAAGATTTTAGAAATCGGTGCTAAAGAAGGCGTACAGCCCATTGGTTTGGGCGCTCGTGACACATTGCGTTTTGAAGCGCGTCTTCCCTTATATGGCAATGAATTGGGATCAGAAATTTCTCCGTTAGAAGCTGGACTTGGGATCTTTGTCAAATTAGACAAAGACGCTTTCATTGGAAGGGACGCACTCCTAACACAAAAAGAACAGGGGGTACCGCGCAAGTTAGTAGGCCTTGAAATGATTGGACGGGGAATAGCTCGTTCTCATTACCCATTACAAAAAGACGGTGTAGAAATTGGATTTGTCACATCAGGCTCATTCTCCCCGACTCTCAATAAAAACATTGCTTTGGGGCTGATTCGCTCGGATTTGGCCGTTCAAGGGGATGTACTAGACGTCATGATCCGAGGGAAAGCTGTCCAAGCCAAAATGATTCCCACTTTATTTTACAAACGAAGTTAAGCGGTTCCCGAAGTCCGAATGGTATACCCAAGGGCAAGATAACAAAAATACGAGGAGGATGATTTTAATGAATCCAGTAGAATTAAAGTATAACAAAGAACATGAGTATGCAAAGGTTGAGGGGAACATCGTAACGTTGGGGATTACTGATCATGCGCAGGAAAGCCTTGGAGATGTTGTATTTGTCGAACTTCCTGATGAGGGTGCGACGTTGACGGCCGGAAAATCCTATGGAACGGTGGAGTCTGTGAAAGCAGTCTCTGATCTTACGGCTTCAATCAGCGGAAAAGTTGTAGAGGTGAATTCGTTAGCCTTGGATACCCCGGAGTTGCTGAACACTGATCCCTATGGAGAAGGTTGGTTGATTAAGGTTGAAGTGGGCGATTTATCCTCTCTTAAAAGCATGATGACGGTTGACGAATATGAAGCCTTTCTCGCAGAGGAGGAACATTAGAATGAATTTTGTACCGAATACCGACAGTCAACAAGAGAGGCTCTTAGCCCGTATCGGAGTTAAGTCGGTTGAGGATCTTTTTGCGGATATACCTAAGGAAATCCGCATGCAGCGTCCGCTTGCGATTCGTGGAGGAATGTCAGAGCAAGAATTGGTTAAGCATGTCAAAGGACTGGCGAACCTCAACAAAACAGTGGAGGACTATAGTTCTTATCTTGGGGCAGGAGCTTATGAACATTATATCCCCAGCTTTGTGGACCAATTATTGCTGCGTTCCGAATTTTACACAGCCTATACACCTTACCAACCGGAGATTAGTCAAGGGACACTACAGGCCATTTATGAATATCAGACCTTGGTTTGCGAATTAACCGGGATGGATGTGGCCAATGCCTCTATGTATGATGGGGCTTCGGCTTTGGCAGAAGCTGCTCTTATGACCTGTGATGCGACACGACGGGAAAAGGTGCTTGTTTTGCAAACCGTGCATCCAGAATATCGCGAAGTACTCAAGACTTATCTACCACCCCGAGGTGTGGAACTCATA
>JAJYAS010000841.1 GCA_021779415.1 Bacillota bacterium | reverse complement strand
TTTCTGTTATTAAAAAACGGGCTGATGCTTAGGAACCTTTAGTTCGTTTTGCAGCAACAGCACCATTCGTGGCGGCAATCTAATCTCGAACGTTCTGTTCGAGTCGTGGACAAGGTCTCTGCAAATCAAGAACCGTCCCCAACTTGCATAACTTGCACATGAATTACTTATGAGATTAATTAAGAAAAATGGTATAATATTATGGGCTATCGTAGGGCTCAAAATCATAGCCCTAGAAAATCTTGCAGTAAGAGGATTATTGGAGGGTGCAAATCATGAAGAAGTTTAAACTTGGGTTATTATTTTTAACGTTAGTGATGATTTTAACGACCATTGGGTGCGGATCACAGACCCCTAATACTAGCAGTTCACAACCGACGAATAAGGATAATACACAAAGCCAAACACAGAGTCAAGTAGAAACACCGATTGTTAAAAACAATCCTATTGTCACGATTACCATGGCAAGTGGGGAACAGATAAAAGTGGAGCTTTATCCTAATGTGGCCCCCAATACTGTGAGAAATTTTATATCTCTAGCGCAAAAAGGGTTTTATAATGGGTTGATCTTTCATCGAGTAATTCCTAAGTTTATGATTCAAGGCGGGGATCCCAACGGAAATGGTACTGGTGGACCAGGATATAGCATTAAGGGGGAGTTTACTAACAACGGTTTTACCAATAATCTGAAGCATGAACGTGGCGTAATCTCCATGGGTAGAACTCAACAGGATCGTAATTCGGCGGGCTCTCAATTTTTCATTATGACCGCTACTGTCCCGGACTTAGATAAAGACTATGCAGCCTTCGGCAAGGTGATTAGCGGTATGGAGGCAGTCGATAAGATTGTCAATAGTCTGAGGGACAAAGCGGATAAACCCCTGAAAGAACAGGTTATGAAAAGCGTAACGGTTGACACACTGGGGGAAAAATATGCTGAACCCGAAGTGATTAAAAAGTAATCAGTTTCAATGTTATGCTTTTAGTAAATTGGTTGGCGAAACACTAAAAGAAAAAGAACGGAGTGTAGTAATGCTTTCACCAGCGAAACGTCTCGGAGGTTTAGGTGCATCGGTTTTTACGGAGATGGATAATTTGAAAAGAGCACTAGAGAAAGAGGGCAAAGCATTAATTAATCTAAGCATTGGCAGTCCAGACCGAGCCCCAGCCTTGGAAATCCGCCAGGTTTTGAGTCAGGCTATCTTTGATGAAACCCAATATGGGTACACCTTGACTCGAGGAACGGATGAATTCCGTAAGGCTTGTGCAACGTGGTATCTAGAACGATTTGGAGTGACGCTCAATTCTGAAACCGAGGTGCTACCTCTAATGGGTTCCCAGGATGGGCTGGCGCATATTTTCTTAGCTTTTATTGATCCTGGCGATTTGGCCTTAATTCCCGATCCCGGTTATCCGATTTATACGGCCGGGCTGATCCTTGCCGGCGGAGAAAAAGTGGCTTTCCCACTCTTAGAGGAAAATGGTTTTTTACCAGATCTTCGCAAGATTGATTCAGACATAGCCCGTCAGGCAAAACTAATGCTCTTAAATTATCCGAATAACCCTACTGCAGCGGTGGCTAGTCTTTCATTCTTTGAAGAGGTTGTAGAGTTTGCGAGGGAGTATGATCTTCTTATCTGTCATGATGTTGCTTATTCTGAATTAGCCTTTGAAGGATACCGACCTGTAAGCTTCCTGCAAGCTCGAGGGGCGAAAGAAGTGGGTATCGAATTTCATTCTGTGTCTAAAACCTATAATTTAGCCGGGGCCAGACTAGGGTTTGTGGTTGGAAATGCTGACGTGATAGGAACCTTAGCCCAACTTAAATCAAATATTGATTATGGTGTGTTTGGTCCAGTCTTAAAGGCGGGTGCCTTTGCCCTCAGTTCTGTGCAGAACTCAATCGAAGAGAACCGAAATGCCTATCAAAGGCGTCGGGATATCTTGATCGAAGGCTGTAGCCAAGCCGGTTGGAACATACCGGTTCCCCAAGGTTCGATGTTTATTTGGGCACCTGTCCCCACCCGGCAAGATTCGTTTTCCTTTGCGCGGGAGCTTGCTCGTGAGGCGGGAGTGATCGTTGTGCCCGGAGTGGCCTTTGGGGAACACGGTGAAGGATATGTACGAATAGCCATGGTTCAAGATGAAAGCGTGTTGCAGGAAGCAGTTCGGCGAATTCAGCAGTTTTTGTATAAAATGGGAGTATCATGATTGGATGAACACGTAGGTAATCCAACTAAGTGCGAGGTATAATCACGACTTAATGTTGTGGTTATACCTTTTTCTATCACGGCTGTTTAATTTGTGAAATTCTGGTATAATAACTAAGCACATTATTAGGAAACTGAAGGAGATTTTATGAACCGCTCACAACATCTTGGGGAGGAAAAGGTAGGAAAGCTTCTGCTTAAATTCTCCATACCAGCTATTATCGGTATGTTAGTTAATGGCCTTTATAATATTGTGGATCGCATTTTTGTCGGTCAAGGAGTTGGCGCACTGGCGCTTTCCGGGACTGCAATCAGCTTTCCTTTTACGCTAGCCATTATGGCCTTCGGAATGTTAATCGGAATTGGTGCAACTGCAGTGATCTCTATCCGGTTAGGTCAACAGAAAAAAGAAGAAGCAGAGCAGATTGTGGGTAATGCGTTTGTCTTGCTATTGGCCATTTCCTTAATAATTACTCAGAT
>JAJYAS010000840.1 GCA_021779415.1 Bacillota bacterium | reverse complement strand
AATCTCTCCCAAGCAATCCCCAGCCAGGACCTGTTCCCCGATAGTCCGTTTTGCTTTGAACACTCCAGCTTTAGGTGAATAGACAACCCGCTCTTTGGAAACTCCTTCAATGACTCCAGGTACTCCTGTATTTGCTTGCGCCATACCGGAATAAATCAACTGGCCTAAATAATGGCCACGATTTGTCTCGACAACCACATCGACATCGATTTCTGCCGTAAACCCTGGCCCTAATCCAATTGTCATGGGAGCCATATCTCGCTTTGTCCCTAAGTTACGTTTGGCCAGAATTGCATCCACTAATACAACAGGTTTAAGCTCTGCTAACCCTTTTAAATCAGGGTCAACTAAAACAGCAACTTCCCCACCCCGCCAAACATCTTCACATTGATTCGGCTCTTCCACACGGCAAGCTACAATTCCATCTACTTCGCATCGCCCTTCTGCCACCGCAGTTCCAAAACAGACCGGCCAGCGAACCATGAGTGGCTTTGCCACTTCAGTCATGACAACCCTAAATCCGGCTTTAGCCAGGGTCCAAGCAACTCCTGAGGCTTGTTCTCCGGCCCCACGCACTAATATGACCGGTCCATTCATCGCGAGATTGTTTTTCATTCGCTCTGTTCTCCTCCCCTAAACAATCAGGTTTAGTAACGCTTGATATTCTTCAGGTGTGTCAACATCTTGAAATAGGTGCTCCTCTACAGGAAACTTGCTCCAACGTTCAGGATAGCGATTTAAAACTTCCTTACCTCCCAGTTCCCCCCTAAGAGCCAAGAGTTCGGGTAAATACCGGCGGTGGAAAAACACGGGCGATCCAGATTTATCCCCTGCCATCGGTACAAGGAAGTCTGGATCAGTTCGGAAGACTTCCTGAAGGCAGGCAGACAGACTTGGAACTGATACCCCTACTTGGTCACCAGGTAAAAATCCGATCCATTGCACCTCAGTTTTTAGATCTTGTAATCCCATCCTGATTGTCTCGGCAAGTGGTTGTGGTCCAGGGACTTGATACCATACCCCATTTAGCGCTTTAAAACTCGCAATATCCTTGATCGAAAGGTAGGTCTCTATCGGCTGTCTTGCAACGACAAAAACCTCAGCATGAGCCTGCTGAAGTTCAATTCCTCCTAATACAGTTTGTAGAACATAAGCGAGCACAGTGGATTCTTTCCAGGGTAGTGCTAACTTATCTTTCCCCATCCGGGTAGCCAGACCCGCAGCCATTACCACAAATCGCACCACTGAATTCCACCCTCCTTAGCATCCCCTACGGCAAGCCGTAAATGGGTTGGTCTATTGAGGTTATTAGCCCTCGCTTGAATTTCCACCCATTTCTGTGAAAGTTCTCTTAGAATATTTATTTCCTCAGAAGCTTTTTGATTAATCATGGGATTAGCTGTCTTCATGATTTCTTCTGGACCATTCAAGAGAATAACCCAAGCAAGCTTCCGATATAACGTTGAAAAAACAGGAGAGCCTAAGAAATAGTGCCAGGAGCTTTGAGCATTCCAAACACGTCCGAGAAGGTCAGAACACCTTTGCGGCCGGTGAACTTGATTGGGCTGCAGGACGTTTCCCCATAACCAACGATCCAACACTAACACCGCACAATTTGATTGCAAAGGAATTTGAGGCTCATGGGGTTCCCAGCACTTTAACCGAAGACCCCGAGCCCCATCTCCTTCAATGACCCAATACCGTTTACATTGATCTAAGTGCAAGTCATGCATGTCAGAGACGGAACTTAAACTTGAACTTGCATCAGTATGCAAGCCAGGGACGGTTCCTGAACTTGCATCTATGCTTGCTTTCCAAGTTTGTTCCGACGGTTGAATATCTTGGTACTTATATGAAAGAAGATCGTCAGAGATGGCAGTATCGACTGCATTAACAGTAGGGCCAATCCACTTTCCGCTTTTGTCCTCCACTTTAGCGTACCAAAAACAAGCCTTAGCTTGTGACTTGGGCGGATCATCACTTACCCAAGAGCTCATGTGTTTCTCCGGGAAAACTTTCGTCGTTGTCGTAGCAATGACCGGCTTTCCGAGAGACTCCAGTTCTTGAGTGATCGAGTGCAGACAGGTTGTTTTTCCGCCAGCACCAATAAACGTAACCACCTGCGCACGCCGAGTCATATCCCACAAGCCACCGGATCCCCAACTGTTCTGCAACCCTGTGTCTGAACTAGCCACATTCTTTCTCCTCATGGCGTTATATATAGTTTTCTGTAGTTTAGTTTTCTTTAGTTTTCTTTAGTTTGGTTTAATTTAGTTTACATTAATTCGAAATAAAGTTCAATCGTTCTACTGAACTTCACATACCTCTTATAGACTTGTCGACCGTTATTTCTTATAAGGCGTTTCTTGTAAAGGAAGAGATAATCTTAACTTACCATCGAACTTATAATAAGCTGACGCAACTGCGGGAGCAACCGGAATAGAAGCGATCTCTCCCACCCCTTTGGCACCATAAGCTAGTGGGGAGGAATTCTTTTCAATGATAACAGACTCAATTTCCGGCATTTCCGTCGAACGGAAAAGCCCCAACTTCGCATATTTCACTGTCGGCACGCCTTTGTTGAGTGGGAAATCCTCGCGTAGAGCATACCCTAATCCCATGGCAACTCCGCCTTCGACCTGTCCTTCTATAGCTCTTGGATTGATTGCCCGCCCTACATCGTGAGCAGCA
>JAJYAS010000839.1 GCA_021779415.1 Bacillota bacterium | reverse complement strand
AAAAAGTTTCATAAACACTATGGCTGTGGATTATTTGCACGCTATTACGCCTTTGTTTGGGAAAGAATTGACGGTTCAGGCTACATAAGGGGAATCGATAGTCCTGATGCCATCACTTTAGACGAACTAGTAGAGTACCAAAATGAGCGTACAAGAATCATCGAAAATACTCTTCAATTTTTGAAGGGCTTCCCATCCAACAATGTTCTTCTCTATGGAGATAGAGGTACAGGAAAATCATCGACTGTTAAAGCTATACTTAACGAATATCATAGTCAAGGACTGAGGATGCTAGAAGTTCCGAAGGCTTATCTGGCTGACTTCCCCACGATTATTAGGCATTTAAAAAATAGAGCCCAAAGGTTTATCATCTTCGTGGATGATCTAGTCTTTGGGGACAACGAAGAGAACTATACTTCGCTTAAAGCAGTGCTCGAGGGCGGCCTTGAAAGTAAAACCTCCAACATATTAATTTATGCCACTTCCAACCGAAGACACCTAGTAAAGGAATACTTTAGCGAGAGAGCAGGCTTACAATCGGGCAACCATAATGAGGAAGTACACGCCGGGGACAGCATGCAGGAAAAGCTTTCGCTCGCAGATAGATTTGGTATTAGCGTGGTATTCTCATCACCCGATCAAAAACGGTATCTAAATATAGTCGATGGGCTTGCGACAAGCAGACATTTAATGATGAACAAAGAAACATTGCATCGAGAAGCTTTGCAGTGGGCTCTTTGGTATAACGGACGTTCTGCACGGACGGCAAGACAGTTTGTCGATTGGATTGAGGGACATGATACTCTCAAAAACACCGACGCCTAAACGCGTAAAAAGTAATCGCCGAAAAGACTGAGATGATGCCCAAATGAGTTATCAAGACGCTAATAGCGCTCGCTCCTACACCACCTTTATGTCCGCCCTCAAAATGTCCACTACCATCCCTTTCTCTATTTGACGGTATTTCCTTGAGGCCACTACGTTCTCCTGACCGTTGATTCTGGTTTACACTACTTTCCGTCTTGGAAACGTTTGACGAGTAATTTTCCCGATACATAGTATAGCTACTAAAACCGAGTACTAATACAAAGACGATACCAATGATACTTAACGTTCTACTTTTCAGAGTTGTTCTAAAAAAACGTGTAACGGTATTCATCACCCAACTCCAATTGAGTCCAAGATGAATTCCAACTAGTAATAATGAAACATAGGATACTACAATATGTAGCTCTTGAAACAGGTGAATATTACTTGCTTTAAAAACCCCGACTAATAGGGTCTTAGAAATCATGACTCCACTCACAAGGATAAAACCCATTGACATTAACAAAAGCACATTAACGATGTAACCTATTTTTGTTTTTAAAGATAGTTTGCCTCTCAATAAGTTTTGCGTAACAAGTTTAACCCAATCTCCATTCAACAAAAAATGTATAACGAAGACTCCCCCTAAAACCAATCCGGCGGTCTCGTGGAATTCCAATCCCGAAAAAATTCGCGTATTAAAGAGCAACGCGAAAACGAGGACCATCAAGATATCTAAGGACAGTTTGAGGTAATTAATTATTTTCATAGACTAGGCCCCTTTTCTCAAAAAATCTTAATTCAATTAACAAGAAACTAGCTCAAACATGGTAGTTAATTCCTTATTCTAATTTAACCAGAAACTTTGATGAATTAGTGGCCTAAGTATTTAGAACTTATGGAGAATCATTAAGATCTAATGGAGATAACGCTCCATTCTCTTTTTTTCTCCTCATATCGCTTGGTGTTCGCTGGGCTTGAGGATGTAAGCTTGTAAAACGCTAAATTTGGTATTGTCCCGAATCCAATCCATTTTTTGTAGGTTTCGTACGCTTTCCCTCCATTAAATACGACTGTTTTTATACCAGGATATCTCATAAACAGACCCCTGAAATCGTTTACTTGCTCTTCTCGAATCTTTGAGTCCAGACTCCCCTCTCTAGAACACCTCTCAATGACATCCCATAATGCAATATGTTGCTGCTTAATGAATAGAATCCGTTCTTCATAGTCTTCATAAGGGTCCAAGTCAAAGAGGGCAAAGATTAATTTCCAGAATTGATTCCTAGGATTCGCATAATACTGTTGTAATCGGAGGGATTCCACCCCCGGCATGGACCCTAGTATTAAAATTCGCGATTGCTCGTCCACAATCGGTTGAAATGAACGCAGCATCAGTCAATCCCCATCACTTTGCTCCTACGTTCTACCTGCACAACATCGCGCCAAGTACCATTGTTCATTTTTCCAAGTTTCTTATTGATGCCAACTTCGCGAAAACCGCATTTTCTATGCAAGGCTAAGCTCGCCGCATTTTCCGGAAAGATACCGGACTGCAACGTCCAGAAACCGCGTTCCTCAGAACACCTAATCAATTTTTCCAGAAGCCTAAATCCGATTCCCTGTCCACAATAATCCTGGGCCAGATAAATACTTACTTCCGCGACACCAGCATAAACACTACGGCTTGAAGCCGGACTTAGAGCAACCCATCCCACGACCTTAGTCTCGCATTCGACAACTAATCGACAGGTCTTTACATGAGCAGTATCCCACATCTCCCAATCTGGCGCCTTAGTCTCGAAGGTAGCGTTTCCAGATTCGATCCCCTCAATGTAAATGTCTCTTACCTGTCCCCAATCAGCTTCAATCATCCCTCTAATCTTA
>JAJYAS010000838.1 GCA_021779415.1 Bacillota bacterium | reverse complement strand
GAATGAAGAGTCCTTAAAGGTCCTACTCGAATCCGTTCAGCAGGGTTCCTGTTCTCCTGATGACGCGTTAGCAAAATTAAAAGATCTTCCCTTTGAAGATTTAGGGTTTGCTCGTTTAGATCATCACAGGGCACTTCGTACGGGACAATCAGAAGTAATTTTTTGTCAGGGGAAGCAACCAGACCATATCATTTCCATTTTAAATCACTTGGGCGCCAAGTCTGAAAATGTATTAGCGACACGTCTTGACCTTGAAAATGCCAACAAGATTTTGCCCCATTTTCCAAACGCTGAGTATGATTCCTTGGCGCGTTGTCTCTTACTTCGCCCTTTAGCAGAGCCTAGCATTACCGGAAAGATTCTCATTATGACAGCTGGGACGGCTGATTTGCCTGTGGCTCAAGAAGCTTGGGTGACGGCACGTTATATGGGTCACGAAGTGGATACACTCTTCGACGTCGGTGTGGCGGGTATACATCGTTTGCTTGGTCAGAGAGAGCTTATGGACCGTGCTGAGGTGCTTATTGTTGTTGCCGGAATGGAAGGGGCCCTAGCAAGTGTTGTCGGTGGATTAGTCGATCAACCAGTTATAGCAGTCCCAACAAGCGTGGGTTATGGGGCCCATTTTCAAGGCCTAGCTGCTTTACTTAGTATGTTAAATAGTTGTGCCTCTGGAATTGGGGTTGTTAATATTGATAACGGCTTTGGGGCCGCTTCTTTAGCCTCGGCAATCATACGCCGTATAACAAGAGATAAATAAGGAGGATATTGACTTGAAACTATTATATTGGGATACGTTTGCAGGAATTAGCGGTGATATGGCTCTTGGATCCCTGATTGCGCTTGGGGCTGATCCGAAACTAATTGTGGAGCAACTTCACTCGATCGGATTGACGGAATTTGTGCTTGAGGTTCGTTCACGTCAAGTCCAGGGAATTCAAGCAACAGACATAGATGTTGTCATTTCTGCGAAAGAGGATGAACTTGAACCCGGAAAAAATCAGCACAAGCACGAAGATCACAACGCTCACGGACATCATAATCGCCGTCTTCCGGATATTCAGAAAATGATACTGAGTGGGAGCTTATCAGAACGATCTAAGAAAAATGCTCTTCAAGTCTTTAATGTCTTGGCGGAGGCAGAGGCCAAGGTTCACGGAACGACAATGGATCAAGTTCATTTTCATGAAGTGGGGGCCGTTGATTCGCTTGTTGATATTGTTGGAACGTGTATCGCCTTGGACCAGCTAGAAATTGACACGATTAAGGTCTCTACGCTTCCATGGTCACACGGCTTTGTCCAATGTGCCCATGGAACATTGCCGCTGCCAGCCCCTGCTACACTAATGCTTTTGCGAGGGTTTAAATTCCAGGAATCTGGGATCACGGGCGAACTTATCACCCCGACGGGGGCATCTCTCATTCGTGCCTTGGCTCAACAGTCTGCGTTTCCTGAGATGACATTGCTCAATGTAGGGTATGGATCGGGAAAAAATGATTATGGCATTCCAAGTTTGTTACGAGGGGTTTTAGGAGAGATTTAACACCAGAGGTGATATTATGTTCGAACAAATTATCAATAACCTCATTCAATCTGGGTGGTCGATTGTGACACTTGAAAGTAATTGGGTTTGTGCAACACACGTACAGCAACAACGGGGGCTATTCTTCGGCAATTTCAGTGAACTTCCCCAAGAATTTAAGCCCTGGCTTCGTAATTATGAAAATATCCCCCATTGGGACGCTGTGGTTTTTTGCCCCCAGGGAATTGATTCCTCGGACTTGAAGCAACATCGTTTTCCTAATGTCCAGCTTTGGTACTGGGATACACAAAAGGGTAACCTATTTCCGTTTCCGCCAACCAACGATCAGAGGATTCCCCAATGGTTAAGGCGACTCTCCAGCGGGGAGACAGTTTTTCTGGAGTCGAATACCCAAGTGAGGAAACATTTTATCCCTTTCCTTACGTACACTCTCTTAGGAATTAACCTTATTGTCTTCCTATTGATGACCCTTGCCGGGGGATCGACTAACCAAAATGTTCTGATAGCTTTTGGAGCTAAAGTCAATACCCTAATTCAAGCGGGTCAGATTTGGCGGTTTTTCACGAGTGCTTTTATTCATATTGGCATCATGCACCTCGTTTTTAACCTTTACGCTTTATGGGCTTTAGGTCCCTTGACCGAAGAGAGTTTTGGACATCGACGGTTTTTGATTATTTATATCTTGAGCGCTCTCGGTGGATCAATTGCCAGCTTTTTATTCACCACGGCCCTTTCGGCAGGGGCATCAGGTGCAATCTTTGGCTTACTGGGTGCGCTGTTATATTTTAGTTATAAACGGCCCTACCTTTGGAAATCTGGCTTAGGAATGAATCTCATTATTGTTATTTTTGTAAACTTTGGTTTTGGTCTCCTTCAACCAGGAATTGACAACTTTGCCCATCTTGGAGGATTGGTTACAGGAACGATAACCAGTATAGTTTTAGCAAAAAAGTAATTCGAAAGTTACATAATATACCTCTTCTTTAGTAGCATGTTTCCCCCACTGAAGGGACAAAATACAATCAAGAGCTTGCGGTTTCTTAGCAAGGTGGCTTATAAAAATGCCATCGTTAGTTAAGAAAGCGTGAGCTCTTTTAGATCCATTTATTGAACTATGAACTTGTGAAATTTATGAAATGGAGAACGCATTAAGTA
>JAJYAS010000837.1 GCA_021779415.1 Bacillota bacterium | reverse complement strand
CGATGGGGAAATAGCGCATTCGTCGTTATTGTCGATATTGGGTCCTTCGCCTCGGGTACTTGCTTAATAATTCCGATGCAATTTATGACAACGTCTGGCTTCACTTCGCTAAAAACCTTAACAAGACTATCGGTTTGATGGATATCGATGTCTTGGAGTACTCTCTTCAGTTGGTCTGCCGGCAACCAATCGGATAGCACCTTCGAAGAACGAACCGTGGCAAAAACATCCAGACCAGGATTCCCTGTGAAATGACGGAAAAGGGTATGCCCCAGCATCCCTGACCCTCCCAAGATCAATACCTTGCTCATGCTATCTCCCCCCTCCTCTTCTCGTCATGCTCATAAGCCAGGGAAAAGTTCACGCGCTTTTTTTAGAGCAGGCTCTGTAAAGTTTGTTGGTACAAAGAGACTCCCATTCCGTCCGTGCCATCGATAGCCTAGAAGGAGTTCATCAAGAAATCCGCACGGATAACTTCGAAGGATTCGGAACCATAACTCGTAGTCATGAACCGTGGCCATACTTTCATCAAAGTAACCCACCTGATCTAAGGCAGATTTTCGCATCATGACTGAAGATCCATTGATAAAACAGCCCTCCATCAGCTTTTTTACCATTTCACTCTGATTCCGATAGAATGGTGAGTGGACCTCATATTGCTTAGTTCCTGCTCCATCGATCACGACAAAACTGGTATAGCTGAATCCCAGCGCCGGCTCTTTCTCCATTAATGACACTTGTTTGGCGACCTTATCCGGCAAGAAAACATCATCCGAGCTCAGCCAGCAAGCATAGTTTCCAGATGCCCGGGTGAGGCCAAAGTTCAAAGCACTGGCAGTTCCGCCATTATTCTTGTAGTAATAATGAATCCACGGCATGAACGGCATAAGGACTTCTTGTGTGTTATCCGTTGATCCATCATCCACAACCAAGATCTCCATGTTCGGATAACTCTGATCCAGGACACTTTTTACAGCAATGCCAACATATTGGGCATAATTATACGTGGGTATAATTACACTGACCTTTGGCATCGTCATCATGGTTTCCCTCCATACACGCTCTTCATCCACTCAACAGTTTTGGGCAATCCTTCTTCTAGGGACACCCTCGGATTGTGACCTAAATTAAGGACCGCTTTGCGAATATCCGGCCTTTTACTGACCGTATTATGCTTATCCTCAGGGAGGTACCTTACCAATCCTGGATCTCCGCCGGTTTGCTTTAACACCAAGTCGCTTAAGTCTTTGACACTTCGGTATTCCGTTCCACCAAGGTTATAAACCTCTCCTGGTATAAATCGATTCGCCGCATTAGCCATGCTCGAAATTAAATCATCGATATACATAAATACCCGCGAGTACCCTTCAAAAACATCGTAGGGAATCCCCTTTAAGGCACGGTAAACAAATAAGCAGACCACGCTGCGATAGGGATGATAGTATTCTCCTGGCCCATAGGCATTAAACAACCGTAATCTGACAATTGGAGATTGATGTTTTTTTTCAAAATTTATGATCTGAACTTCATTGACCCATTTACTTAAGGCGTAGTCATTGTGTTGAAGAATTGTTTTGTACTTAGGAAGATCTTCACTTAACAAAGGTTCCGCTGCTTCTCCATAGATTTCCGAAGAACTCGTAAAAATAAGCTTAAAACCCTTTTTTAACTGCCACTCAAGAATATTGCGTGTCCCGATGACATTGGTTTTCCAAAGTGTGTCGTAATACTCTTCTCCGTTAATACGTCCGAATTCTGCCGCTAAATGATAGACGAACTCGTACGGCTGTTCAAAAACACGTTCCAACTGCCTGTACTCACTGATATCCGCTCGGAAATAGCGCTCACCGGCATGGTGTTGTAAATCTACCTCCCACACTTCGTGTCCTCTATTTTTCAATTCCTCTACTAAGGGAACGCCTAAGGTACCTCTGCTTCCAATGACTAGAATCTTTGCCACTTACGTCTGCCCCCTTTTAAAGAGCTTTCCTGCTTCTAAAATTGTATTAAACTCTTCTTTGGCCTTTTCGAAATCCGCCATAGTCCCAATGTCAAACCAAAGGTCTTGACTCTCATAGCTCACCACCCGAGCCTTTTCCTTAAGCAGTCGCTGAACCAGATCTGGCATATCAAACCGTTCATTCTCAGGGATGAACGATAATATTCGTTTATTAATCACGTAAATACCCATACTCGCCCAGTAATTTATCGTGGGTTTTTCCCTATAGGCAGTGACTCTACCCTCTTCAATCTCTAAGACCCCAAAAGATGAATTGACTGATTTATTGTGGACAGCGACCGTCATATCCGCCTGGGTCTGGAGATGATGATCATATAAAGCCCTAAAATCCAATGTGGTTAATTCATCCCCGTTAACCACGAGAAAATCATCCTCTAAATCCTTGACCAATCTCAATGGCCCCGCTGTCCCTAACGGATCATTTTCCACAGAATACCGAATCGTCAAACCCCAAAAACTACCATCCTGGAAGTAGAGCTTAATAAAGTCTGCCAGATATCCCAAACACATGATAATTTCGTTAACCCCTGCACTCTGGAGTTGATGCACAAGAATCTCCGCTATCGGTTTATCACCAATGGGAAAAAGGGGCTTGGGTAAAATACGCGAAAACGGGTCTAGACGTACTCCTCGGCCGCCCGCTAAAATAATCGTTTGCATGGCATTTCCCTTCTTCACCTT
>JAJYAS010000836.1 GCA_021779415.1 Bacillota bacterium | reverse complement strand
TTCCGATCTCAAAGCATTGAGTGAGGTTAAATCAATAGTCGAAACATACTTCATTCTTAAAATGAAGACTTTAGATTTTTCTACCAAGCTATCAAGTCTTTCTTCAAGGTCATATGCCGAACCAAAGTAAAGACTTCCTTCCAATTGGATAATTAATATATCCACTTTTCCCTTGACAACTTCAACTTCCGTTTCAATAATTTGGGACCCTTTTCCCTGTGATGGGATTAGGATTTTAATAGGTGCTTCATTTGTATCTCTAAGGTACAAAGCAATGGATAGTGCAATTCCAGTATATATTGCATAATCCAGGTCAGGCATTAAAATTGTGGCGACACAGGTTACACACATTGCAATAGAATCAGATTTAAATTTACCTACTTTGATGACCTTCTTGATTTCCCTTTTGTCAATCAAGTTGTAAGCAGTGACCAAAATCACTCCTGCAAGGCATGGATTGGGAATATACTTCGCAAATGGGGCAAAGAAGACGAGAACTATGGCAACGATCACACCGGACAGGATTCCTGAAAATCTACTAACCGCTCCGTTATGATAATTGATGGCTGATCGTGTAAAGGAACCAGATCCGGGAAAACACTGGAAGAAGGATGACACTACATTTGCTATCCCCTGACCGATAAATTCCTGATTAGCATCGATTTTTTGTCGTGATGTGCTGGAAATGGATTTGGCAATTGATATAGCTTCAACCAGTCCTATGATTGAAATTGCTACAGCCCCGCTGAAAACATCCTTTATAGAACTAAGGCTGAATTGTACCATTTTGAAGGGAGGCAAGGAGGAAGGAATATTGCCTGTGAGTTTTACACCCTTCTGTTCTAAGGAAAATGCAATTATTAAAATAACTGGAATAACAATCCCGATTAAGGCACCAGGCAGGTTATTATTGATCCTTTTACAAATCAATATAATGACTATCGTCATCAGTCCCAGCCCCAATGCATACAAATTGGTTTGACTTAAATGGGTTATGACGTAATAGAATTTCATCGTAGTAGGCATTTCCGCTGAATTTTTAATTGGAATGCTTAATAGTGTACTGAGTTGCCCAAGCGCGATCAACACACCTGCACCTGCAGTGAATCCTACAATTACGGTATGGGACACGAAATTTATCACCTTACCCAACTTAATAACTCCAAAAATTATTTGTAAGGCGCCAACGATAAACGTCATCAAGAAGAGTAGCTGATAGGCGTTATCAAGTCCCATATAGTTCCTCATGCTGCCTGCAACGATTAGACATATGGCGTTGGTCGGTCCGGTGACCAAGTGTTTTGAGCTTCCAAATGCTGAACCGAGAATGGCTGAAACTATTGCCGTATAGAGACCATAAACCGGGTTAACACCCGCGATCAGAGCATAAGCCATAGACTGAGGAATTGCCACTACTGCCACTGTTAAGGCAGCAATCAAATCTTTTGTAAAATATCCTTTTTTGTAGTTTTTAACAGTTCCAATTAAAGGTAGATATTTAAATCGTGTTAAGTACAAAAGAATCCCGCCTTTCATCCAGATCGTAACAACCTGGAGATCAACTTTCTGAAGCGATCAGCTTACGTTGATTCTTACCCATGAAAAATACACCGGGTTTGAATTATTTCAAACAATTCATGATTCTGATAAGCTGAATAATACGCAGCCAACTTCGGCCTGGTCACAGCCAACTAGAAGGTGGCCATGACCAAAGTTATGCCGAAGAATGGCTTCACTAGGCCATCCGAGCTTCATTCCCTCACTTAGACAATTATTCATGAGAATTTCGCGGAGAATTCTGCTTCAGAAAAGTGGCTACAGTCACCCAGCCCTTCTCATCAAACAGTGCTCTGTCTAGTTTCCTCTAGGGTGGCATAATCTTGATTTTCGTGATAAAATATAAACGATCAAATTTCTTAGCGGCCTTTCGAGGCTGCTTTTTTTATTGGTCAAATGTTTTATGAAAAGAAGTTTCGCTGGAAGTTATGCGCATCGTCGGTAATGTTTTGGCTTTTGCCAACGGCTCGGTCCCTTGTGATTCAAGAGCCTTTACTGGGGTAAAACTTTCTTCATGTGGCGTTACAAGTTTAAACATGTTCTCCTCCTCAATGTAGTTTTTGTTTTTTGTAATCAACAGCGACGATTGCGAAAACAGCGACCATTACGATGATAGCGAGAACACCCATAACCATTCACGTCCCCTCCCTTCTAATTTTTTCAATTATCACAAGTAAAGATTAGCATTCTGTCAACGCCACGTCTATAGTAAATCAGTATGTTTAAAATCAGATTCCCTTATGGCAGATCGGTAAAATATTGTATTATATTGTAATATAATGTCTAAATCCTACTGTAATTTTTGTGACTGGCCTGTTTACTTCTTCTTGATTCATAAAATGTGCACTAATTAAAGAAAGTAAATTTCATAACTCTAAACTAAAACCATTGATAGTAAAGGGATTCCCTTATTGTTCCAACAATCACAAATAGAGCTATCATCTTAATATTCTTCATTACCTATTTCATGCTTTTATACAATTTGAGGTCTTATCCTAAGAAGGGATTTCCTAATGTGTCCCCCGTAGCCGTGGCTAATAATGATCATTCCCAAGCAAGCGGCAGAATATGTTTATAATAATAAATCCGAATACCTTTAGCCGTAGAAACTTTAGTTTAGATATTTTATGAGCATCTCATTAAAT
>JAJYAS010000044.1 GCA_021779415.1 Bacillota bacterium | reverse complement strand
AGGGACCTCCTTCACAGGAATACAAGCCAACGTTGGTGCTTTTAAAGAGTCCGTGGTCGATGCCTTCAAGACCTTGACCGATGGCAGCGCAAGCTTCGGGGATAAAATCGGGGCTGTAAGTAACGCTGTGGTAGACGGCTTTGGTCTTATGACGGGTGCCCTTGAGATCTTTATTGCCGTCGAGGTCGTGAAGAAAGTCGGGGAATGGATCGAGGCCTTACAGGAACTCGCGGCAGAGACCCAGGACGCGGAGCATCGATTTTATGCCTCCATGGGTTCGATGTCCGACGTAGCAGAGGAGTTTAGTAAAAATCTAGCCGAATCCTATGGCATCGACCAAGAGGCCATACAAGGCATGATGGCTAAGGAGTATACGAATACTCGCATGTTGGGCTTTGACCCGACCCAAGCGGAGAGCATGTCTGAACACCTGACTCAGATGTCGTATGACTTAGGAAAACTCCGGGGCGTTGATCCCTCTCAAGCGTTTGATGCGCTCCAAAGGGGCATCGAAGGACAGACTCGGGGTCTTATGCAACTCGGTATTCGCATAACCACCACAGACCTTAAAAATAGGGCCTTGAAAGAGGGATTAATTAAGCAAGGGCAAACCATGACCGATGCTCAAACCTCGGCTGTGGCTTATCAGATGATCATGGAAAAACTTCAGGGCACAACGGGCTATTACAAGACCACAGCAGACGACTTATCGTCCCAACAGGCAAAACTTAACGTCGGTTGGGAAGAGATGAAACGAAAGCTGGCCGGGGATTTAACCCCAGCGTTCACCGGGCTAATGCGGGTGGTCAGCTTTGTTGCCACAGGCATCGAACAATTTGTTGAAGTTATCGGCACAGCCATTCAGACCATTTCGCTCTTTGCAGAAGATGCCTATAGTGCGGTAAACGACATTTTGAGTCTAAACTTTGGCCAGATTAACGCAGATTGGGACAATAATTATGCTTCGATCTTTAACAGTAGCGAAGCCGCAAAACAGTATGGCAACTCAATGGATTCCGCAACCTCAGCGGCCAATGCCCAAAACGCAGCCCAGAAAGCCCTGAATAAATCGGTCAATGCTAACACGATGAGTTTCGACCAACTCCACAACATCACCAACAGTGGGGCGGCTGCCGCACAAGGCCAAACAGCAGCGGTTAATAATCTAGCCGATGCACTTGGGAATCTAAAGAATGCTGGTATGGCCGATATCACCAACACTGAATCCAAAGGAATCATCATCCCGCTTAGTTTTAAAGTACCGCCGTTTCCTCCGATCCCACCACCACCGGCGGTTCCCGTCTTTGCGGTAGATCATGTGAGTCCGGTTGTGAGAACGGTTAAAGCCGAATTAACGTCCCTTCCCAACCGAGTGTCCGTGCCCGTCGTCCTTGAGGACCGAACACAGCCGGTCTATGGTCAAGTCCAGACTAAACTCGAAACTTTTACGCCGAAACTCATTAATGTACCCGTCTCAGTGATCGGGGAAGCCCTTTTGACCACGGCCTTACAGACCATGAAAAACAAATTACTGGAGTGGAAAACGGAGGCCATCCATTGCTTTAACACCGTGACAGAAACGGCCAAGGCGTGGGAAACAAGCGCGGTTAAAGCCTTTAATGAGGTTCAAACGACAATCACTGGATGGGAAGCGTTAGCTGTTCAGGCTTTTAATGATGTGCAAGGGACCACATCGGCCTGGGAAGCCAGCGCCACAAAATCGTTTGTGAGGGTTCAATCCACGATCACTCGCTGGCAAACCGACGCTGTCGCCGCCTTTGGCCTATTCGCGACCGCCTTAGCAACTCAGTTCAAAACCGGATTTAGAGCAGCGGAAGAAGCGATCCACGCTTGGTCCGTTGCGGCATCTGAGGATTTTTTCAACTTTGCGACCAATGCTGATACGGCCTTTACAACCTTCGGGACCCAGTTCCAAACGGACTTCCAACAAGCTTTAAGTGCGACCGAAACAATGGTTATAACATGGGCCACAAGGGTTGAACAAGCGTTTACGTCGGCCATGAACAGCGCGCTGTCGTCCATAGCCTCCCTAGCTGCCGCAGCTGGGCATACCTTGTCCAATGTGGGAAGTAGCGTGGGGAATTGGGCAAGTAATAACAAAGGCCTGCTGGCAACGGCTGGGGTTGCCGGGTTGACCATCGCAACAGGAGGAGCGGACTTGGTCGTTGGTGGGATCGCAGCCGCAGGGGAAGCTTTGGCGGGTATCGGCGCGGGCATGGCGGCAGGAGCTATACCGGCCCTGGCCTCGGGAGGGATTGTCACAGCGCCCCAATTAGCGATGATCGGTGAAGCTGGTCCGGAGGCGGTTATCCCGCTCAATCAACTGAGTTCCCTCATGAATAACGAGGGTAACAGCTCTTCAAACGGTACTACGGCAAACACGGCTCAACCGATCAATGTAACACTGCAACTCGATGGGCGAACCTTAGCCCGAACCATGTACTCGTACACCGTCAATGAAAATGACCGTATAGGCACAACGATCGGTTACAATTCCAGCTATAATCTGCCAAAGTAGGTGAACCAATGGCTACCCTAACTGTTAACGGCACAACCTTGCCGGAACCCTCCAAAATCACCAATAATCTCTACATGATCGGAGATTCCAAGCGAAACGCAGCAGGAACCATGAACTTGCAGTACATCGCGAACAAACGCAAATACAACCTCCAGTGGGGGACCATGACAGGTGCCGAACTCTATAATCTAATATCCCTGATAAAATCCAATACGCCGCAATTCATTGCAACCATTCTCGACCCCGGTGTCAGTAGTGGTAGCTATACTGGCGCTTTTTATGCGGGAGATTTGGCGTATGATGATGTCAAAATTGATGCTTATTCTAACGTGACCTTTACGACCATAAAGGTCGATTTGATCGAGTCCTAGGAGGGCATTGACGATGCTGCCTGTATCACAGAACTTCCACAACACGATATCCGTCTTTCCCCGAATCCTATCGGCCACCGTGGAATTCGGCATGGTAGATGTCGCCGCCCAAGGGAATTGTACCCCAACGTCTAATTCCATCGCGCCGATCGGTGGGGTAGCCCAGGTGGCTGACGGGCTAACGCAGATTAAAAAATATATGAGCGAGGAAACCAACTATCTGCTGCTGGATGGCAGTTTTTTTACGCCGCCCAAGCCCACAGATAATGCCTCGGCAGATTCACTGGGTTGGTGGAGTGGGGTTCTCTCCGATCAGAACGGCCAGTTTTCCTCGCCTTATCCAGAACTTACTCTAACGCTTTCTTCACCGTTTACGAGCTTAGGACTGACCTTTATTTTCTCACCTATGACCGGAGATTATTGCAACTCGATTCAGGTACAGACGACGGATAACCAGAGTACCCAAACGACGTACACGGTGAGTCCCACCTATGCTTCTTATGTTTGGGAACAGCAACTGACGAACATCGTCAAGGTGGTTGTGACGTTTTACAGTACCAATCAGCCGTATCGACGAGTTCATCTCGCAGAAGTACTCTTTGGGGAACAGTTTACCTGGACGGGTCAGAACATCTTTGACCTGGATATTTTGGAAGAGCTTGATCCGTTAGGTAACAGTGCGCCGCCGAAAGAAGCTCATGCTAGCCTTGCTAATAATCTAAACTACTTCAACGTCTATCAGGGCCATTTACAAAAGAAGCAGCAACTTAAGCCCTATTTTACGCTTATAAACGCGAATGGAACCTCAGAAACCGTGCCGATGGGCACGTTCTATTTATACAACTGGCGCAACGACGCCAACTATCTATCGTCAACCCTTTATGCCCGTGACCTGCTGGATCTCATGGAGGGCACCACGTTTTACAAGTATACCTACAGCGGGTCTCCGATAACCCTTTACAATTTAGCAGTCGCAGTGATCCAAGATTTTGAGTCCCAAGCCGGTTTAACGGTGAGTTATACGATCGATGCCGCTCTGCAAACGATAAGTACGAGTGGGGTGCTCCCGTCCATGACGCACCACGACGCTTTGATGTATATTGCCCAGGCGGCAATGGGTGTGGTGTACATGGACCGATACAATACGTTACACCTTAGGCAAACCGTCAGTCAGCAACCGTTAAATCCTATGCCCTTCACTGAAGAACTCACGTTAGAAATGCAGGAAACCTACCCCAAGATCGCGATTCAAGATCCATATAACTACTTCACGATCAATCTCTACACGAGTAGCGTGGCCGGAAGTTCCAGCACGATTTATTCAGGCGTAGTCACGATAACTACGCAAACCAGTCTATGGGTGACCTATACCACTCCCGCAAGTGCCTCAACGTGTATGGCCTCTTTGTCCGGTGGCACGCTCGTTTCTGCCCAGTATTATACCAACGCAGCCTACCTAACGATGAGCGGATCGAGCAACGTGACGATCACGATCACGGGTCAGGCGATCACCAGCACCGCCGTTCAATCGATTCTCAACAACTCGGGCACACAACCCGTCAATGAAGTTGACCTAGATAACCCACTCATTACGGATGCAACCATGGCAACTAATATTCTTAACTGGTACTCGGCTGAATGTAGCAATACGTATTTGTACGAAGTGGAGAGTTGGGGCGATCCTTCCTTAGAAAACGGGGACATTTTAGCCTGGGACTCACAATACTTTAGAAATTCAAGGTATGCCAAGCTCATAAGGCAGGAATTTAGGTTTTCAGGCACACTCAGCTGCACGATGAATGGAAAGGGGTATTGAGGAATGGCTTGGATGACTCCGGTTACAAGCACCGCACTAAGTTATTACAACTACACCGATTGGAACCGAGTTGAAAACAACGTCCAGTACTTAGTAACTTTAATACAAGCCTGTGGCTTCAATCTTAACTTAACGACCATTACGAACCGTGCTGACGGTAGTTATTTAGACTTCTATGATTCCTTAAACAGAATTGAGGCCAATATCTTAGCTCTCTTTAATTGCTACTGTGTTGCTCCGACAGGATGGGTCACCCCGAAAACAACATGGACTTATGATATGCCTTTTTCGTATGTCGACACAAATCGCATGGAAGGCAATGAGTTAGGACTCTTCAACATGTTAAACGGCATACTCCAGGAATATCCCGTTTGTGGGCAAGGTTTAGCGATATGTGGGCTAGGTTGGTATAACTAAGAGAGGTGTTAACGTATGGCTTATACCCCGACAACTTGGCAAGATAGAATTTCAGCAAATCCTGGGCAGTTCTCGACGACCGGAAGTGTTCCTGGCAATGTGGTTTTGACACTTAATGACGCGCCCTCCCAAGTCGGAACTCCAGTAACGGCAGCAAAAATGAACAATATTGAGAATGAATTAGTGAATTTAGAAGCGTTAATGCAAGCCGCGCGAGTACGATCCTATTTGGGGGTGTAGTGATTGGCAGATGTTTTAAAAAGTCTCTATAAGGGCCAACCAGGGACATCGAACGTAACATTATATAGCACTCCGGCAACCACAACCACGATCGTAAAGAGCATCACGTTATGTAATGTTACGGGTGTTGCAGCCGCGATAACTCTCAAAGCTGGTGGACAGTATTTTATTGCCTCTTACACAGTGACTCCCAACAACACCGTTGTGATTAATGACCTAGGTATCCTGATGCCGGGGGAGTTACTTGAGGGATCGCAAGGGACTTCGGGAGCTATCACTGTGTGGGCCTCTGGAATGGAGGTGTCTTAAGATGGGACTTCAATCATTGGCCTCTACAAGCAAAATACGTCGGTCGATTGTGTATAAAGCGAGTGGAACTTACACATTCACGACCCCTATTGTTTGTACTGAAGTTTACGTTACAGGTTGTGGTGCTGGCGGTGGAGGCGGTGGGGCCGATGCCTATACGAATTATCCAGGGAGCACGGGAGGGACGACTTCATTTGGCAGTTTACTTTCACTAGTTGGCGGTAGCGGAGGACAAGGCTATGGCAATTGTGCTGGTGGAGCCGGAGCTGGGTTAGGTGGCCGTGGTACGGATGGGTCACACGGTTCCTCACCGAAACCTGAGTACGGAGGTGGTGGAGGAGGTGGTTTTACACTCTCTACCCCAAATGCAGCACAAAATGGTGCTTATCCAACACCGGGGTATCAAGGAAAGGCTGGCTCAGGGGGTTCAGGAGCTTCGGGACAATCTGGAGGCAGCACACAATCTGGTGGTGGAGGTGGAGCAGGGGACTATATCTATAAACAACCCCTTACCGTTACCCCAAGCACGTCCTACTCGATAACGATTGGATCAGGAGGAGCAGGCGGTAATTCTTCCTATCCAGGCGGAAAAGGTGGAGACGGTTTTATGTTAGTCGAGTGGTGGGAATAGGAGGGATAAGCCATGAAAAAGTTTGCTCAAATTTATCAAGAAAAAGCATGGTGGATTTTTGACACCGACGTGATGCCTAAGTTTGCTCCCGAGATCGATATAAAGGATATTACAGATTTAGTGCCACAACCCGAAGAGGGTTGGGATTATGATCCGACAACCGACACTTTCACTGCTCCTGTCGTTCCCGTTCCAACGCTTCAAGACGTTCAACAAGCGAAAGTCGCAGAGCTAACCCATGCTTACGACCAAGCCCTCGCGGTGGGTTTTACGTCAACAGCGAGTGGAACTTCTTTAACCTACGGTTACACGTCGATCGACCAGACCAAGTGGATGAAATTATACATTGGAAAGGCAAATGGTGTCCTTCCTGCGAGTCAACCCGTTGCAACCGCCGACGGAACTATCGTTAACCTAACTCAAACACAATTACAGCAACTTCTCGTGGACATGGAAACCTTTGAACAGGCACAAGAGACCACGTTTCATGCCCGATTAGCACAGACGAGTGCTGCAACGACCATCGATGAAGTAAACGTCATACACTGGTAAACACCCAAGGGAGTGTGTTGTTTTTATGTTCAACATTAGACCTTCTGTAAATGGGAGTTTAGCGAACCAAATAACAGTAACATTTCGACGCCACGAGAGCAATTTTTGATCGTCGTATGATTTAGACGAATACCCCTAGTAATACTGTGAGTGAAAACCGGAGAAAAACAGATTTTGATACTTAGGATTATATTCGTTAAATCAGCCCGAATGAGCAGAAAATGAAAATACTTAAATCGACGCAAGACTGTATTTGACATAGGAAGGGTGAGGTGGGTAATTGAACCCTTGAGAAATAAGGTATAAGCCCAATATTATTTTTGCGTATTCGACATGGTTAAGATGATAAAGTTATGTTATGCCGTATAATTTAAGACTTAATCATAATTGTTCTGTTTTAAAAGTTACTATGATCACAAATGCTATTATCTTAATTTTGAGTAGATAGGGGTGATGAGATATTAATATATTGATATTGAACGGGGCCGAAAGAGATGATGATGTAGCCAACCATGTAAGTCAATTGATAATATCGAAACTGAATAGTTACGAAGTCAACGTAAAAGTATTGGAGCTAAGAAAAGAAGTTGTAGCCAGTTGTCTTGGTTGTTTTAGCTGCTGGTTTAAAACGCCTGGTATTTGTGTAATTAATGATATTGGTCGCGACATTACAAGAATGCTAGTTCATAGTGATGTTGTTATCTTTATTTCTCCCATAGTTTTCGGAGGTTACTCTGCTGAGCTTAAGAAAGCTCTTGATCGAATTATTCCTTATCTTAATCCAGATTTGGTGAAGGTACACGGTGAGGTTCATCATACACAGCGTTACGCTAATAGATTTAAACTAATTGGAGTCGGTATATCTGAAGATGATAATGACGAAAATGCTAAGATTTTTATAAACCTAATTAAAAGAAATTCAATAAATTTTCATTGTAAGAGTCCTTCTAGTTTAATAGTTAGTAGTAAAGGATCAGAAGAGGATATAGCTATTCACATAAAAAGTATTCTTGATAAGAGTTTTGGAGGTGAGGACATTAATGTCTAAGCAAAAGGCTTTACTTTTGGTGGGTAGTCCCAGAGAATCAAAGAGTACATCACATGTAGTGGGTAGCTATCTTCTGAAAAAGTTGGAAGAGCGAGGATGGCAAACAGAGAAAGGATATGTGAGTCAATTAATAAGATCAGATGAAAGTAGAAGTGTTTTGTTAGATGTACTAGATAACACAGATTTAGTCATTTTATCAAGTCCGCTTTATATTGACTGTTTACCAAGCACTACAATTCGGGCCCTAAAGTTGATTAAGGAACATAAACAATCTCGTGAAAAAAGATATCAACAATTAATTGCAATTATTAATAGTGGTTTTCCGGAGGCAGAACAAAACTATACAGCGCTTCAAATATGTAGACGCTTTGCTATCGAGTCAGGTTTTGAGTGGTTAGGGGGTCTTCCTTTAGGCGGAGGTGCGGGTATAGATGGCCAACCCTTGGAGAAGTATGGAATACTTAATAAAAAACTAATTAACTCACTTGATATTTCAGCTAATGCCATTTGTAATAGAGAACAAATCCCTGAAAAAGCAATACGTTTAATCAAAAGTTATCCAATAAAGTGGTTATATTTTAATTTTCTGAAGTTTTTCGGAATTAGATATTTAGCAAAAAAGAATGGGGTTTCAGGTCGGATTCATGATCAACCATATAGAAATGGTTAATCAAAGCGATTTTTCACAATAATTCTAAGATCGTGCAATTAAAAGTTAGGGGTAGGCTCTACTAATTGCCGATATTGATTACTACTTCATCAAAAGTATGGCGGCAAACCAACTTCGCTAAAGACCCAAAAATCGAAGCCTTTGACACCTTGAAACAAGAGGTGTCATTATTTTGCCCATTTTAAGGAGATAAAAAGGAAGTGCTTATGAAAACAGGTGATATCCTTCTATTCTTCGGTGGCGAAGACCTTATTGACCAAGAGATCAAACACTATGAAAACTCGCGGTTCACTCATGCAGCTATAGCAATCAATGAAACTGAAATCGTCGAAGCATGGTGGGAGGGGGTAAGGATTGCCACTCTTGACGGTCGTGGCCCTTACGCTATCTTTGAAACCATAACCCCGCTTAACCCAATTCAGCAAACGGGGATAGAAATGTACGCCAGAGGATGTGCTGGTAAGCGATATAACTACCCTGGCATCTTTGGGTTCTTACTGAAAGTCTGGTTTCGATTAAAGCATAATCCGTTTGGGAGCATACACTCATTGTGGTGCTCCCAGTTAGTTTTCGATGTGTACCACGCCATCGGAGTAAATTTACTCCCTATTCTCGATGAAGAGGATATAGCACCCGCAGACTTGGCTAATTCGAAGTTATTGACGAGAAAGGGGAGCAAGGAATGAGTGAACAAGAAGTTGCCGATCTCAAAACACGAGTGGCCGTCTTAGAGACCAAAAATGATGCGGCAGAGGTAAGGCTAAATTCGTTAGAGATTGATGTTGGAAAAAAGTTCGACCGCCTTGAGGCGAAGTTGGATCTGGTGTTACAAGCTGCCCGTGGTAGACCAACGTGGGCAGTGGCTCTGGCTATCTCAGGATTAATGACGATCGTCACAGGTTTAATCGTTTATTTGGTTACACATTAGAGGAGGGACCTATGAGCTACACAATAGAACAAAACTTTATCCCCGGCCTGCCAAAGGAGCCTTACGACGACGGACATTATGTTGGCGTAGTGGCTCACGCCACCGCGAATTACAGTGACTCCACCGATGGAGAGCGTAATTATGAATCAACCACTTGGCAAAATGCATTCGTTCATTTTTTTGTGGACGATCAGAAGATTGAACAAGTAGCTGATACGAACTACCTGTGCTATGGAGCAGCTCATACTGCAAACCATCTGGGATATGTCCAAGTAGAGTTATGCCAGACAACTGATCCAATCAAGTTCACTAAGGCTTATGCCATGTATACTTGGTTGCTGGCAAAGTTGCTATATAATAGGAAGCTTTGCGTCGTGGATGGGGCAACTCTCATGAGCCATGCTCAAGTTTCCGCCAAGTGGCATGAGACAAACCACACTGATCCAATCGATTATTTAGCGAGTCACGGGAAAACATGGGTGGATTTGGTCGCTGATGTGACCACACAATATACCCTGATAGAGGAGGAAGATAGAGTGTTAAACGTCGCAGTTTTATTATTTACGAAGGACGATTACTGGGCCGGGTCTGATGTATCCGTTAAAAATGGAAATTGCGCTATATTTGTGCGTCAGGCGGATCATTCGGTTCCTGCCGATGCGATGAGCGCCAAGCAGTTAATTGTTGTGGGTGGACCAACCACCAGACATCCGAACGAAGTGTTGTTGAGTGGTAATGACAAATATGCTACGGCTGCTGCGGTGGCAAAGTATCTGGGATAAATAATATCTTCCTATTATGTAGGGCAAGAAATGAAGCAGGTAATTATGGCCTGCTTCTTCAATTTTATGAAGGAGGCATTATTATGCAAACGATTCTCAATTTAATTGTAGACCCGAAGGTCTTAACTACTTTAGGAACGGTGCTCAGTTTGGTCTTAGCAGACTTTGTTTTTGGCGTCTTAGTCTCGCTGAGAAATGGAAACTTCAGCCTAAGCAAGCTGCCGCAATTTGTGGAGACAAGCCTAATTCCCTACATCGGCGGCTTGTTGGCATTAGCTTTGTTTTCCAATACGAACGCTGAATTAGAGGCCTTGTTCTTTACGATTGCCGCCACCATCACGGTAAAATTCTTGGCGGACATCACAACGAAAGCTACCCAATTATTCGCCGGAATCCAAATTCAAAGTCCTATTAATATGGTTCAACCTGTAACAAATTCACCAGTCGACGCAACGTCCATCCCTAAGGAAGATAAGCCTGTAAATGTTGTCCCGGTGGCTACAGCCGAGACACCCTCAGACGGACAAGTAGTCCAACAAGCATAGAACCTTGAAGGGTTGATCGTAAGAAACAGATCTATTTCATAGCTATTCAGTCCTCACCGATTTGTCGGAGAGGGCTGATATACTTACATTGGGTGAATTTTCTCATTGATATTCGCACAAGATATGGGTATAATAAGAACACAAGTTCGATAATTAATAGAATATATGTACTAAGAGGTGAATTTATAATGAGAGATGTTTGCGCTGAATGTGGTCGAAAAGAGTATTGTATGGAGCCTTGTGAAGCTTGGTTAATAGCCCATGACCAATGCCCTGTGTGCCGGAACAAACTCATACATATGGGAGGCTGTACCGAATGCATCACAGGAGATTGGGCCAAGTGTGGTTGATATGAAGATAGTTATGAGTCCAATTGAAATGATAGCTTGGTTTGATGTTCCCGGAACGCCTCGTCCCATCCGCTTCCGGCATGAAGGAAATGTGGTTAAGGTTGAGATGATTATCAGAACATCGGAAGAAAAACTTGCTGGTAACCGTGTGAAAATTTTTGAGTGTCAAAGCCAGATTCATGGACAGATGAAGCGTTTTGAGCTGAAGTATGAACTGAACAC
>JAJYAS010000043.1:9281-11465 GCA_021779415.1 Bacillota bacterium | reverse complement strand
CCGGATACGTACCAGCGTTTGGTTGGGAAATGGGACCACCTTCAGACAAACAGGTTCAGACACTTGAAAAGTTAGGTATCTTCCCGGATCAGATTGAATCGGCAGGGAAGGCTGGCAAGATTCTTGATCGCCTTGATAAGAGACGACAGGAAGGATTGACGACACCAAAGCAAATCCGATTCCTTGAGGGACGAGGGTTCCAGCATGTTGGGACATGGCAATTCCAAGAAGCAAAGAATCTCATCGATCGAGTTGCGGGGAATGGTTGGCGGGTACCACATGATATCAATCCGCACGAATATAAGCCAGTTGTTAGTTTTGATTCAAGTATGGGGGGAGTGTGGTTATAGTGGATAAGCCAATTCTATTTTCAACTCCAATGGTTCAGGCGATCTTAGAAGATCGAAAATCTAAAACCCGTAGAATGAATGGGCTGAAGGGGATTAATCAGGACCCGGAAAAATGGAAATTGCACGGCTTTGCTAAAGACATTAGAACACATTTCATCGCTACTTTTAAAAATGATGAAGGAATGACGCGGTGGGTAAAATGCCCATGGGAACCAGGCGACATTCTTTGGGTGAGGGAAACGTGGTGTAGAATCGATTGTAATTGTGGGTCTTCGGATAATTAGGTGTATTTGACTAAAACTTATCTTCATCCAATAACTGGGACAAGGTGTATATGTCTGCCCCAAGGGTAAGTTCAAGGTAATAATCATCTGGGTCGGGCATGAAATAAAAGTCATTTTGTTTGAACCGCAACTTCTGAACACCAGGTCTGATTTCCTTTTGAAGGCTTTCATTGAGTATAACCTTAGCCCTTAAGACTTCAAAGGAATAACCCCTTCCCATGCGGTCAATATGTCGGATACGACTGTTTAAGGATTCGGTAAGGGCGTTCGTGTACTTGTTATCAAAGTAAGAGAATATCTCATCATGCCAGTTTTTTACGGTCTTAGCCAAGGTTATAAACTCTTTCTGAGTTAATTCGTTATTGACTAATAGGGACCATTTTTCAAAGCGTTCCTCAGCCTGAGAACGGCTTTCTGAATCCCAAATATCATAGAACGATTCCTTTAAGGTAAAAGCGTGGTTAAGGGATGGAAATGTATCCAACCATGAAACAACCATATCTATTTCCTTCGGTGTTAATTCATTGCGCCGAAGTAAAAGGAACCTGTTGTGCATCATATTCTTTCGCTCAGTGTCGCTTAAATTGTCTCTTAAACGCTTTCTAACCATATCAATGGCGTAATTGGCGGCCTTAAGTACGTGGAACTTATCAACCACAATTTGAGCCTGCGGAATGAGTTTACGGCACAAAGTTCTATATGGTGAGTACATGTCCATAGTGACAAACTCAATATTTACCCGACCGTCAATAATACCGAAATATTTTTCTAAAGATGGCAGGTCGTTACTGGGAAGCATCTCAATGATAGTTCCTTCCTCGATATTGGTGATAACAAATCGCCTCTTACCGAGGATATGAATTTCATCAATACCCATAACCCTTGGGATGATACGCTTTCTTCGACGGTCAAGCTTGGTGACGTACTCCTTAAAGATGTTTCTAACGGTCTTCTCGTTAATTCCAACGTCTTCAGCGATGCTGGTAAAGGTTTTCTCCATAGAACGTTCTTCAATCCATTTAACAAGCCGTTTTGTGGCATTACGCTTATCGTCCATATCGGGTAATGCTTCAGCAAATACAGAATCGCACTCTCTGCATTTGAAGCGTTGACGAATAGCTTTTACGATGACTCTCCTACCGTGAATAGGAATGTCAAAGTAGATATATTCACGCTTACCGATTTTGACAATAGCTGAATTCCTTACAGAACCGCATTTTTGACAACAATCAACTTCTTTTGTTGATTGAACCGTTATGTAGTAATCAAAAGAGCTTTCAGTGTCATTAACGCTTATTACTTCAAGGTTAGGTAAATTTAGCATGTCAGGTGTATCCAAGTTTTCACAATCCTTTCTATGGAGGTGGTATTTTTGATAATTGAACGTAAATGGGCTATGCCAAATAAACTTACATTTAGCATTAAACCTATTAAAGACTTGTTATCTGAAGAAGTTAATGAAGGTGTATGGTTAGACCCATTCGCAAGAAATAGTAAGATTGCAACAATAACTAATGACTTAAATCCGAAATGTAATACCGATTACCATA
>JAJYAS010000043.1:0-9271 GCA_021779415.1 Bacillota bacterium | reverse complement strand
GAAGCTACAGATTTTTTAAAGCAGTTTCCTAGTAAATATGCAAACGGGGTACTTTTCGACCCTCCGTATTCACCTCGGCAGATTAAAGAATGTTATGAGGGAATTGGGCTTCATGAATTTAATACTAAAATGGATTTTTATTCAAAGGTGAAGGACGAAATTTCTAGAGTTATTAAGCCAGGAGGAAAGGTAGTTAGCTTTGGTTGGAATAGCATGGGCATGTCTAAAAGCAGAGGTTTTGAAATCTTAAAAATACTTCTTGTGCCTCATGGCGGTGCTAAACATGACACGATATGTGTAGTTGAGCAAAAAGTGCAATAAAAAAAGACGGTTACACGTCCATGATACAAGGCCAGAAATCATCTGTATACCTAAAAATCCGAATTAAGGAGTTAGTGATGTGTGTTCAAAAAATATATTTACACCTTATATTCCGAAGACCCGTAATTGTTGTGAGGGTGATATTAACGGCGTATGCCAAGGCGAGGCAGACGAAAATGAAGGATGTTATATGTATAGAGCCACGCATTATATAACTGGCGATGTCCGGTGGAAATCATCTCATTTCATGCCACGCTCAGCAGCCAGATTATTCCTCAAGGTTAAAAGCATCCGAGTTGAGAGACTACAGGACATAACGGAAGAGGATGCCCGGAGAGAGGGAATAAAAAGTTATTGGGCTGAACCGCATAGAGATGTCGCGCCATTCATTGGAACTGCGAAAGAAATTGGCGAAGACCTGTGCTCTACTCGTCGCGAAGCATTTCAACAACTTTGGGATTTCCTAAACTCCAAGCGAGGCTATGGATGGGACCTGAATCCGTGGGTATGGGTGATTGAGTTTGAGAGGATAAATCTATGAGCACAGATAAGCAAACTAATTTACTCGAAATATTACCTTTCATAGACCCCGGGATGCTCAATTACCAAGAGTGGGTAAATGTCGGTATGGCTTTGAAAGATGCAGGCTATACCGCATCAGATTGGGATTCTTGGAGCCGTAGTGATTCCAAACGATATCATAGTGGAGAATGTTTCAGAAAATGGGATGGTTTTCATGGCTCTACCAAACCAGTCACAGCTGGAACGATTGTTCAACTCGCAAAAGATCAGGGATGGCGGCCGGAACGTTCTGACGAAAGCTATGAGTTAGGCTGGAACGACATCATCGGATCCAAAGACGAGCGCGTGGTTATCAATAAGGACTGGGTCGAGGGTAAAGAAGTTATTGAGCCAGAAAAATGGGATCAGTCAGCCCAACTCGTGAAATATTTAGAAACTTTATTTGAAGCGTCAGAGAACGTTGGATACGTCACTGAAAGCTGGGAGAAAGACGGTAAATATTTACCCACAAAGGGGTGCTGGGACCGTACTGCAGGAGAACTAATCCAACAACTCAATCAGTGTAAAGGGGACATTGGGTCCGTCATAGGAGATTGCAAGGCTGAAGTTGGAGCATGGATACGATTTAATCCTCTCGACGGCAAAGGCGTTAAAAACGAGAACGTGACTGATTTCAAATTTGCTTTAGTTGAATCTGATGATATGGAGATCGATAAGCAAAACGCCATTATCAGAGAACTAGAACTGCCAGTCGCTTGCCTAGTACACAGCGGCAAAAAGAGCCTTCACGCCATCGTAAGAATCGATGCAGACACTTACGACGAGTACCGCAAACGAGTGGATTATCTCTATGATGTATGTCGCAAAAATGGCCTTAAGGTGGATACTCAGAACCGTAATCCGTCGAGACTTTCCCGGATGCCTGGTGTCATGAGGAACGGCCAGAAACAGTTCTTAGTGGATACAAACATTGGAAAAGAGAACTGGAAAGAATGGCAGGAGTGGATCGAGGGGATCAACGACGATCTACCAGAGCCCGAAAGTATGGCTAGTATCTGGGACAACCTTCCGGAACTATCGCCACCTCTAATCCATGGAGTTCTCAGGCAGGGTCACAAGATGCTCATGGCTGGGCCGTCGAAGGCAGGTAAGTCATTTGCTCTCATAGAGCTGTGTTGCGCCATTGCTGAGGGACGGAAATGGATGGGATGGCAATGTGCCCAGGGTAAGATTATGTATGTCAATCTTGAGCTTGACCGTGCCAGCTGCTTGCATCGCTTCAAGGATGTGTACCAGGCTCTGGGATGGAAGCCCACGAATGTTGGTAATATTGATATTTGGAATTTACGGGGTAAATCAGTCCCGATGGACAAACTGGCGCCTAAGCTGATCAGGAGAGCTGCCAAGAAGAATTATGTCGCCATCATCATTGACCCTATTTACAAAGTCATTACGGGGGATGAGAACAGCGCAGATCAGATGGCGAACTTCTGCAATCAATTCGACCGGGTATGCACAGAGCTGGGGGCAGCCGTGATCTACTGCCATCACCATAGTAAGGGTGGTCAGGGTAATAAGAAAAGTATGGATAGAGCGTCAGGTTCTGGAGTGTTTGCAAGAGACCCAGACGCGCTTATGGACCTGATTGAGTTGGATTTGACTGAATCTCTACTTAAGCAGGAAGAGAATAAGGCAGTCGCTCATGTGTGCAAGAACTGGCTAAATAAGCATGTTGATAACTGGGAAAATGAAGTTTCCCAAGATGATTTGTGTAGCGAAAAGTCCATGCAGGATGTGTGCAGGAAGCTTCTAAGGGAAGAAATTCACCAAGCTATGCAAAAGGATATTCATACCGCTAGGAAGTCCGTTAAGCAGCGAACAGCGTGGAGAATCGATGGGACATTGAGAGAGTTCCCTAAGTTTGACCCTGTAAATCTATGGTTTGATTACCCGATTCATTACGTGGATGATGTCGGAAGCTTGAAAGATGTTGATGCCGAAGGAGCAGCTCCACCGTGGCAAAGAGCGATAAGCAAGCGTAAACCGAAAGAAAAAAAGGAAAAGGATAGGAAGGAATCGGTTGAAGTCGCCTTTGAAAGTTGCAATTTTGGAGACAAGGTTACGACTGACGATCTAGCAAAATATATGGGTGTAACGGAAAAAACTGTAAGAAACAGGATAAAAGAGCACGGTGGATTTGGAATTTCCGAGGGGTTCGTGGAAAGGAAAAAAACATAAATTTTCCCTTCCCTACAAATTTCCCTGAAGGAAAATAACGCAAATTTTCCTTTCCCTCAAAAATTTCCGTGAGGGAAAAAGTGAGGGAAAAAAACATAAATAACGTTAATTTCCCTCTAAATACTTCTTAGGGAAAAAAGTAGGGAAAAAAACATAAAATCATGTTATTTTCCCTAGGGAAAAAGTGAGGGAAAAAAACACTATATAAATATACATTTTTTCTTTTCCCTCACGCGGTCACGGGGGAAAGTAGTCGTGCGTTTGCTTTCGCACGACGACTCCTTCCCCTATCCGATGACAAAAAGAAATTTCTCAGGAGAGATGGAAGAAATGTAAAAAAATTACATGGAGGGATAGAAGACGATGGATGTTCAAAAAACCATCATTGCTGTTGAGGAGTTCAATGGCAAATATAAAATCAACGAAAATTACCGACCAATCGCTGAGGCCCTAAAAACAAAATTCAAAGAGCTTGAATATGTTCCGGTGAAAAATATTCTCTTTATCGAGAATACCGAGGACAAACGAAAGAAAAATAATTCAACCGTCTATGCTCAGATCAGTAAGATGCCGCCAAAGTTTGAGGAGATTATTTATCAAGTCACTGGGAAGTATTTCGAGTACATGCTGGAGATCTTCAAGGAAAATACAATGCTCATGAGTCGAGAACAGATTGTGGCTCTTGTATATCACGAACTTAGACATATTCAGTTGGTGCAGAAAAAAGACGGTCCGGAAATTGACATTGTTGCTCATGAAGTCGAGGAATGGCTAAACATGATTGAAAAACTAGGACTTAATTGGCAAGGGACCATGAGTCAGGTTCCAGATCTTTTGGCTGCTGATGTTAACTGGGAAAGCATCGAGGGACCAATGAATCTCTTTCCTGCTGAAACGTCACTCAAGCTGGTTAAGTAAATGAGGACTGAATTCTTTATGGCCATGGAGCCGCCAACCTCTACTCATCAAATGAAAAAAGCGAGATGTGTAAATGGCAAGCCGCAGTTTTATGAATCAACTGAGCTACAAGCCGTAAGGTCTAAATTAAAGGGGAATCTCGCTAAATATGTTCCTGATGAAAGGTTATATGGAGCACTGAGACTTATCACAAAGTGGTGTTTCCCAATTACCGAAAAGCACAATCAAGATGGTGGGTACAAGACCACGCGCCCTGATACCGACAACATGATTAAGCTATTTAAGGATTGCTGTACTGATCTAGGGTACTGGTATGATGATGCACAAGTAGCATCGGAGATTACGGAGAAGTTTTGGGCAAAGGTACCAGGAATTTACGTCTGTATCGAGAGCTTGGAAGATGGTGAGTAAATGGTCAAGAAGGAACGACATCCCGGGGATCCGCGAACAGATCTAGTATCAGATCATAGACATTGGGAAAGTTTGCTTTGGAACTGCTGGCATACCGATCATGACCTTTACTACCTGCTTCATGGCATTCGTTGTGGCGGAGGGGAAGTTATACGCACTAAGAATGGATTCCGCTTGATGCCTGGTGAGTGGTGTGAAGTAGAGTGGGAAGATATTAAACAAATTAAACTTAACCCTTTTAAGGACAAGCTTGTTAATATCTTTAAGCTTACTAGGGTTGGAAAGATAACAAACGAGAAATTGCCAGATGGGGTTTTTGAACAGAAAGAAAAGTGAGGAGATAAAGATGCGCTTCAAGTACCAATCGAACCTCTTAGTAAGTCTTTGGCTAATCGTAAACTCATCTGGCGAGAAAACCACAACAACTACCGCAAACTCCACTCATTACCCTTAATGCGCAGACCAAGATGTCGATGGAGGCCGAGGGAGAGTCGGCGGGCGATGGATGGATTGAGTCCAGGTGTTGTGGTAGTGGATGAGTTGCATGAGTGGAAGGGTGAGGAGTGAATGAAATGCCAAAAAAAACTACGCGAATGCCCAAACGGATGGACGGACTGCAATCTGTGTGCTAATAAAAAATCCTGCGATGATGGAACTTATGAGCCTGATGATGACAGAGAGTCGGTCATTATAGCTGCCGAGATCGTCGAAAAGCAAATTCACGCTGAGGTAGTCGAAAGTGTCGAGAAAATAAAGGCTATAAGCCATGAAGCGTTTATGCAGATGAGTGGCGATGAAATATTTGCTCGTTTAGCTAAGTACAGACCACCTAATCTGCACCATAAGGAACCGATACCATTAGACGGACCTTCGGCGCCAGGTGGAGGGAGTAAAAGTAAAAATCACAAGAAACCAAATAGAAAACTTCCCGAGTATATGAAGTTTCTGGGCATGTGACATAATGTGACCTGAATACGGATTATACAAATCCTTAAGCTTAACACAGTTGACTATGCTTGACAAGGCATGGTATAATACCTCTCAAGAGGCACGCCCTGCGATAAATTACGCGGGGCTTTCTTTATGTGCAAGGTGGCGTTCTCATAATACGTTAGATCGCAATGTCGCGTTGGTCCTCGGGATGCGAGACCCGATAACTTTTCGGTGGTTTGTTATACACACAACGGACAAAACCGAAACCTTGCTAACAATACATAAACAATAGGCACTTCCCACGCGGAGGTGTCTTTTTCTATGTTCATTCGGAGGTGATTGCAGTGTCTGGTTTTGAATGTGTTGGCTTTACCCCTAAAGTAGTTGGCGCAGGAGTGAACTGCGGTAACTGCAAGAATTATACAGGAGTGACGTGCTTAGAGCGAAAGACGCTAGATGAGCTGTATGATAGTACAAGGGAGATCGAAAACTTAATGCGTCATGATGGTTACCGTCGCGAGGGTGGTAGCGTTAGGCAAGTGAGGCGGGGGACGTGATGGCAGTACGTGCAAGGCGACCATGTAAGCACTTCGGATGCTCTCAGCTAACTAGGGATCCAAGAGGATACTGTGAATCCCACTCAAGCACAACGAGTGAGCACTCGGCATACAAGCAAAGCAGGACCGACCGAAGGGAACAGTTATTCTACACCTCAACCATATGGCTAAAGACCAGGGCAAAGGCATTGAGTAGAGACAACGGATTATGTCAGCATTGCCTGAGGGGTGGCGTGGTAACGCTTGCCGACATGGTCCATCACATCATAGGAATAAAGGTCAACTGGTCACTTAGGTTAGTGTTAAGTAATCTCATTAGCCTCTGCAATGGGTGTCATCAGCGAGAGGAGCGAAGGATACGACAAGGGGGAGGGGGGATGTAAATCCCTACAGAACTTCTTTCTCCAAGTCGGAGGTCCATCATCTTTATGAAAATATCCGTTTTTGAGTTGTTTTGGGAGGAGGTGGTGGCCGTGGAGCCCTTAGAAATTTTGGCTATTCGGACAATCGCGTAGAAACTTTCTGATTGTTTTCTTCTAACATTTTTTGGATGAGTGTTGAAATGTTCGCTCCAAGGTTACATTCTGGCTCATCAATAAAGAGAGGTGGTAAGAAACCTTGGTTAACATTCACACGTTTGTAGTTAAGTCTTTTCACCTTATGAACTCCTTCCGAGAATAGGACTTTGGTTCTAAGGACATCAAATGAGTAGCCACGACCATTTCTATTCATTACCTTAATTAAGCCGTTTAAAGTCTCTGTATAAGCGTTTGTAGCCCTTTTATCGGCTAGGTCAAAGTAATTGAATATCTCTGGTTCCCAGTTCTTCATAGAGGTGTTTAATTCCTCGAAATGGGGCTTCATGGAGGATGGAATTTGCCCCTTCCACTCTTGATAACGTGCCATTGCTACGTATCTATCTTCACTAGTATCAAAGATGTCAAAGAAGTCCTCCTTGAGCTTATGGGCTATGCCCAATTGGGGGATGTTAAGTGTCCATGATTGTAGCTTTAAGAGTTGAAAAGGCTTGAGCTTAGATTGTCTTCTAAGTAGCGTGTAACGGTCATGCATTAGTGTTTTACGTTGCTCATCCGTAAGAGTTTTGCGTATCTCCTTGCGAATTACATCTAAAGCCTTATTAGCCATTTTAACAACATGAAACTTGTCAATCACTCTCTTGGCATGGGGAAGGGCAATCTTGGCCGAATCACGGTAAGTAGGCCACATATCCATACAAACTATTTCAACCCTGTCTTTATTGGGCAATTGCTTTAGGTAGTCAATTACTGTTGGTTTGTTACGGTTTTTCAACATCTCAACGACTGTCTTTTCTTTGACATTGGCTATTACACACCGATAATTGTGTAGAAGGTGGGCTTCGTCAATGCCTAGCCATACAGGAGTAGAGAAGATATTCTTCTTCTCAAGCCGTCTAGAGTAGTCTTTAAAGACATTTCGTATTGTCTTCTCGTCAACTCCTATTTCCTCGCTTAAACTTGTAAATGTACGTTTTAGGGACTGTTTTTCAACGTATTCCACTAATCTGGTGGTCATGGCTCGACTCTCATCCATGAACTTTAATGGCTCGAAGAAAGTCCTTTCGCACTCTCTACAGCGATACCGTTTACGGTTCAAATGAACGCCTACACGCTTGCCGTGGGCGGGTATATCCATGGATAATTGCTCTTTGCCACCGTGACCATACAGGTTAGCTATACAGCCACAGTGAGGGCAATAAGAAGGCGGAGAAACCATCTCCGCAGTAATACGATAGTTATTGTTGTCTTTCTCTTCGACCTTAAGTACGTTTAATTCTTCGATGTTTAGTATGTTCATGAGTTAATCCCAACTGCTCTGTAAGTCTCTGGCGTGTTGAAGGGTTTCTTCGGGTGTCAGTCCCTTATTGCCTATTGAGCTTAATAGTTCTGGATTCTCATAGATGTTGCCGATTACTTCAAGTCTTCTGTGTGGCTCCTTAGTACCAAGAATTTCACATCTTTTTTTCGCCCTGAAGCAACCACTAGCAAAATCAACAATGTCAATAACCTTAGATTCACCGCTATCAGGAAATATAGACCAACTTACTATATCGCCCTCATATATCTGCCTATCGTTCTTATCACGTAGGCCAGTGAATCTCATCCACTCATAGTCAATACTAGAAAAACGATTATAGAACTCTTCGCCGTCACAAACTTTTTCACTATATCTAGCCATATAGAAATCACCGACACCACTTAAGGAGCCAGCATAAAACATATACTTATTCTTCCTGTCCCATGCCCTAAGGTTAATCTCTCTCATTTGAAAACCTCCCCTTTATGGGGTAGTGGGCAAGGATTTGCACCTTGCATGACCTGGTAGGAATTGAACCTACGACACGGGCCTTTTACCCTGCTCTACCTAGCTGAGCTACAGGTCTATACTAAAGTATCAGTATTCGCTTATTGCTGGTATCCGTCGATACAGCTCACTTCAACCGATAAGCCTAATCGTCATTAAGCTGACTACTTCATATAATCGTCTACCTTATTCAGCCACCACTACTTAGGTTTATTTTACCATAGAAAGGAGAGACTTTCAACGCGATACTCCGATATTTAATACATTTAACTACTTGATTACTTTGTTAAATTACACACGATATTCCGAAAAGCCGAAATTTTTTAAGAAGTTGCGAGATGTCTCTGAGGAAGTAGTTGAGGCCCTAGAAAATGAAGATGCAGAAAAAACAGAAACTGCCATGGGCAAGTTTATGTGGCTGATGGTTCAGTTGGACGCCTTGAAATAATATTTATCTTTTTGGAAAGGAGAGGGTGGCCGTGGGCGGTCGAAATGGACAACCAGTTAACCTAATAATTGCGAAAGGCCGCAGTCACCACTTAACCAAAGAGGTGATCGAACAGCGAAAAGCGGCTGAGATAAAAACAGGAACAAAAACTTTAAGGTGTCCAGCGTATGTTAAAAATAATGTCAATGCTTTTAATCGCTGGAAAGAAATAATGAAAGTTTACAAAGAAGTAGATTTCGTTTCATCGGGGGACGTTGGTTTTTTGGGAAGGTACTGCGTAACTTACTCAGAGTACATGGAACTATTGGAACGCAGGAAAAGGATTAACCACATAAGCCAGGATAGCGATGATGTCGAGGATTATGTTTTGGGTAGTGAAGCCTTTAACGACAGAGTTAAGAGGCAACTACTGGATATGATTTCTACAGATGCGATCCTTCGACTTGATACAGCAATCAACAAAAAAATGGATCTCCTCATCAAGATGGAAGATCGATCTTTTTTGAATCCTCTGGCCAAAGTGAAGAACATCCCCAAGAAGGAAGCACCGGCTCAGGAAGATCCAAATGCTGGGATGTTT
>JAJYAS010000835.1 GCA_021779415.1 Bacillota bacterium | reverse complement strand
AAAGTCGTCCCTAAGGGATGCTTGCACCATAACTACTCGCCATGGAATCTTGAGCCTCTGCTTCAACTAGTTTGTCTTAATATTATTCCGATTTAATCGGATAGTCAACCTATGTTTTTTCCTCTGACCTACTATTTATTCTTCATAAAATCGGATATACTCGGAATAGAGTATTTTTGACTTTGGAGGGAATTATGTGGCACGTAGTAAGTACACTGAGGTTGAGCTTGGCATGATCGCGGACATTTCTGGCAACCTCAAACGGATCCTACATCTTAAAGGTGTTAGTCAAACCGATCTAAGCAATAAAACTGAATTACCAACCAGCACAATATCAGACTACGTGAATGGAAAAACATTGATTCCCCCTGGTAATCTACAAAAGATTGCCGACTCATTAAATGTCTTAAAGACTGACATAAATTCATCGTTTAAGAAAGCTCCGTCATATAAGTCTATCCCCCTTATCGACAGGATCTTTGCCGGCGAAGGATTACTAGCTGAGCAGAATGTTGAGGGCTATATCCAATATCCATTCCAAGATAGTCGTCAACCAGATTATGCTTTGAAGGTGAAGAATGACAGCATGGTCGGTGCCGGTATCGAGTCTGGCGATATTGTCTTCATACGTTATGCGCAGTGGGCAGATTATAATGGTCAAATCGTGGCCGCACTCATCAACGATGACCAAGAGGGAACCCTAAAGCGGATAAAATGGTCGGAAGGCTCACCCCTAATAAAGTTAACGCCTGGAAATAGCAAGCATAAAGTGATTGAAGTTCTGCCAAATCAAGTGCGAGTATTCGGGGTTTATATGGGCCACTTCAGACCAGAAAATCATCAAGAAATAGCTAAGGACTGAGATATCACTCCTTCCATACGTTTAAATCTATCTGTAGCGAAGAGATTATCAATAAAATTTAGAGTTTCTCGGGATGCTTCCATTTTTGCGTTGTCATCACTAAAATAAGGAAGGAATACCACGGTAATTCGTGGTATTCCTTCCTTATTTAATAGATTGTAGGATCTTGATAATCTGTAGCATTAGATTAGCCAGCAAGTTCTTGTGCGGGGTGTAGATCCCTTACTTTAACCCAATCTGAGGAAATCAATAGGGTTAACGAAATAGCTCCCACCGCAAAGGCGAGCAAGATAAACACACTGAAACTCAGGGAAATGCTTGCACTTCCAGAAATAATCTGTCTCAAACCGGCTGTTCCATACGTCATGGGTAGGAAGGGGCTAATTACTTGGAAGAACTTAGGCACGAGCTCCATGGGAAATGTACCGCCACACGATGTCAGCTGGAGCATGAGTAATACAATGGCTAAGAAACGGCCTGCCATGCCAAACGCTTGGACCAGCAGCTGAATTATGGCGATAAAGGTCCATGAAAGCAAGATATTGAATCCATAGAAAGCCAAGGTATGCGAGGGGCGAAGCGCCAGGAAAGCAATTAGGGCAAAGGAAGAAATGATCGCTTGAAATGCTCCCAAAAAGGCTAACGTCCAGAACTTGCCCAGGACAATACTCAGACGAGATAATCCAGAAGTGGTTAACCGATTTTCCTTAATATTAATCAGAAAGAAAAGAATGAGCGAACCCACCCAAAGTGACAACGGGATAAAGTAAGGGGTGAATCCTGTTCCATAGTTACTAACTGGATGAATTTGAGTTTGTTCCACTAATACCGGACTCCCCATTGCCGTGGCGACCTTGGAACGATCCTGAGGAAGTTCTTGACTAAGCTGATTAACGCCGTCTTTTAGTCCATTGGAAAGATCCTGTCCTCCGGTAGTTAGCTTGTCTAAGCCTGTCGTTAAAGTTTGACTTCCATCATAAAGGGCACTGACCCCAATGTTAATTTTCTGGGCACCCACAGCAGCTTGCGTCGCACCGCTAGCTAGCGTTTGTGACCCTGTTTCGAGTTGAGCGACGCCTTGGTTAAGCTCAACTAGCTTGGCTAAGAAAGGTTGAAATTGGCTGAGCCCTTGCTCTAATTGAGTTTGACCGGTATGGAGTGCTTTTCCGCCATCGATCAGCGCAGGAAAAGCTGCAACACCGCTAGAGAGACCAGTCGCTAGTTGCTTGTTTCCTTCACTAAGAGTTTGAAGTCCCTTGGTTAATTGGGTTGTCCCCTCAGTAGCTTGATTTAATCCAGCTTCTAGAGAATCCGAGCCGCTAGCCAAGTGCTGGGAGCCGTCCAGGAGTTGGGTTAATCCGGCATCCGTTTGAGTATGAAGTATCTGCAACCCCCCACTTAAGGCAGTCGCACCTTGACTGAGGGCACCAAGGTTTGTTGAGATGCTATAAACTCCGGGACTAACTTCCCCCGAAGAGCTAAGAAGGCCTTGGGCACCTTGGATTTGTTGTAGAGTTCCACGCAGTTTTAGCTTTTGGCTTTCCGTGAGTTGGGGATCCGCTAACAAGGTGCTTAACGTTTGACCGGCAGCGCTTAAGGAATCCTTGGTCGCCGCAACTTCCGTTTGCAATTGCACAGTACCTTTGGCGACTTGATCCGCTCCCGTGACGAGGGCGGGAATCCCTTGGGTTTGGTTGTCAAGCTGGACTCTCATCTGATCTAAACCTTTATTAAGTTGACTTGATCCAGTCTTAAGTTGGGTGGCACCGCTGTTCAGATCTTTCATTCCACTTAAGAGAGTAGTACTAGCCGAAAGAGCGCTTTGAGAACCGGTGCTTAACTGGTTTGCTC
>JAJYAS010000834.1 GCA_021779415.1 Bacillota bacterium | reverse complement strand
ATCGTGGAGCCTTTTCATGGATAGAGTTTTATAAAAAAAGGATTCGATCCATTATTCCACAATACATACTTTTTTCCGTATTATATTCGGTATTTAACAACATGGCTGTTATCCGAAGTCACTCCTTGAGTTCAAATTTAAAGCTTTTTTTTACAAGTATCTTAAATGCGGATGCCTCTTACCATTTGTGGTTTTTTTCAATTATTATTCAAGCGTACATTTTCTATCCGCTCTTTATTAAGGTTTATGATTTTTTTAGACAAAGAAACAAGTCTGAACTGTTAATCACCTTATTAATGATCCTTCAGACCTTGTGGATGGTGGGGTTACATACCCCTTATTTATTGGGTATTAAACTTAATTTGATCGGCTTTATTTTCTATTTTGGAATCGGAATTTACACATCCGATCATTATGAAGCTTTACAAAAGCGTTTCAGTCGTCAGACTTCCGCTTGGCTGATAGCAGCTTTGGCTTTAACCCTTGGATCAAGTTTTAGTATCATTATAGGCTTGACAACGGGTTATCGGTATAACACAATACCCCAGTATTTCTTTATAGGACCAGAATTGATCTATCCTATTTTTAGAGTCCTCACCTTTTTATTCCTATATAATCTCGCAAGAAGTCTTGCTACGAAAAGGAGTGTCCTTGCAAAACTGGTACATAATATAGGGGTATACTCTTTTGGAATATACTTAATCCACATTTTTTTTAATCAATCCTTGATTAAGATACTGAAAAACTATAATATTCAATTTGTGGATGCATCATTTTATCCGATTGTGTTTGTAATGACCGTAATATTGAGTTATATAAGCGTAAGATTGATTAGTTTTTTACCCTATAGCTATTTCATAATTGGTTACCAATCCAAGAAGAAGAAATCCTTACGCTAAACCTAATTTAAAGGTCGCACATAAGTTGCGCAGATGGTTGATAGTTGTAAAACTGGGGTAGTTGTAGTAAACTTTAGAGCGATAAAGTTAGCGACTGGTTTTATCAAGAAAGGGCTGAGCTAGTTGTCATTTCGCAAACGAACCATGATCTTAATGCTGATTGATGCTATGTTAATCAACTTGGCAGCTTTCGGTAGTTTTTATTTGCGCTTCGAAGAAGGGATACCCTTAGACTACTATCAAATGTACTATCATACGGCTATTGGGGCAACTGTTTTGTATCTTGCAATTTTCTACGTTTTTGGGCTATATAATCGTCTTTGGCAGTATGCAAGTACAGGGGAGTTACTCTCGATTGTTTATGCGGTCACGGTTGGAACGGGTGGAACTGTGGCAGTAGTTTATTTTTATGGCTTATATAATGCTGCGACTCTGCCTTATATTAGGATGCCACATTCAGCCGCGATGCTGCTTTGGCTTTTAATGGTCGCTTTGGTGGGTGGTTCGCGGTTTATTTGGCGGCTCTTACAGGAAGGTACCTTTGATCGCCATATCCCAGGCGCGCAAAAACAAGTACTGATTGTTGGTGCTGGGGATGCCGGTGTCTTAGCTGCTCGAGAACTGAAAAATCGCAATTATCGGGATGGTCGACCGATTGGATTTATTGATGATAATCATTCAAAACAGAAGTTACAGTTACTTGGGATTCCGGTTATGGGAACGCGCAAGGATATTGCCCGCGTCGTAAAAGGGCATAGTGTCGATGAAGTGATTATTGCCATGCCATCAGCTTCGGGGGAATCTGTCCGTGAAATTGTAGAAATCTGTGAGAAATCAGGGGTCGAGCTTAAAATTATGCCCGGCGTCTATGATATTATTAGTGGAGATATGAATGTCAATCCGATCCGACAGGTGCAAGTGGAAGATTTACTGGGTCGTGATCCCGTTTCCGTTGACTTAGAGGAAGTGGGAAGCTATGTTGCAGGAGAGACCGTATTCATCACAGGCGCCGGTGGTTCGATAGGCTCGGAAATTTGTCGTCAGATTGCTCGGTTTAATCCGGGGAAACTTGTCTTAATAGGACATGGTGAAAACAGTATTTTTGATATTGAACAGGAGTTGCGTGCTGAGCATCCGGGAGTCGACTACATAACAGAAATAGTCGATATCAAAGATCGGCTGAAGGTCTCCCTAATCTTTAATCGTTATAAGCCAGGTGTCGTATTCCACGCTGCAGCACATAAGCATGTTCCCTTGATGGAAAGAAACCCTGAAGAAGCGATGAAGAATAATGTAATCGGTACACAAAACCTGGCAGAGGAAGCGGATAAGGTCAATGTAAAGACATTTGTTTCGATTTCCACTGACAAAGCGGTCAACCCCACAAGTGTGATGGGTGCCACCAAACGAACAGCTGAAATGATCATTCAAAGCTTGGATCTTCGTTCAAATACGAAGTTTGTAGCTGTTCGCTTCGGGAATGTCTTAGGAAGTCGGGGGAGCGTGATCCCTACGTTTAAACGGCAAATTGCTCAGGGTGGTCCGGTTACTGTCACTCACCCTGATATGGTGCGATATTTTATGACAATTCCTGAAGCTGCTCAGTTAGTTATTCAAGCGGGGGCAATGGCCCGGGGTGGAGAGATCTTTATTTTAGATATGGGTAAACCGGTTAAAATTGTCGATTTGGCAAAAGACTTGATTCGACTATCGGGCTTTGAACCCGATGTGGATATAAAGATACAGTTCACAGGAATTCGTCCGGGGGAAAAACTATTTGAAGAGTTATTGACGGCAGAAGAAGGAGTTACGTCT
>JAJYAS010000833.1 GCA_021779415.1 Bacillota bacterium | reverse complement strand
GTGAGAAACTTAGTGATATCATCAAACTAAAGGGAGACTGATTGTTACATGAATTTCGAAGACATTTACTACGCGAATAGCCAACATAAGGAACAATTCTTAGCTCTATTAACCCAAAAGAAATCTAACGAGTCTGGTTATTATTCGGCCTATTACATCCTTACTTCAACTAAGGAAATTTGGTCAGCTACAAAAAGACATACCACTTTAGAAGAAATCAAGTTTGATAAAATCTTAGAACAGGGTTTTGCGAGTAACCATAAAGCGCTTATTTTGCTTGCGCAACATTTGTTTATGGCCAGTACTAGCTTTGACTTAGATCATGCTTTAGATAGTTGGGATCAAGTTAATTACAGCGTAGCTTTGCAAGCCATTAAATTGCGCTGGTCACTTTCACGTGAGAGTATGGAAAGCTTATTAGAATAAAGGGTGGAAGATAAATAAGGAAAAGTGAAACAAGGGGACAGGTGCACTGTTTTGCCCGAAGCAAAACAGTGCACCTGTCCCCTTGTTTCCCCTAAAACTTGACACGTATCGACTTATTTACCAAAGGAGATTAGTAATTGAATGTTGAAATATTTCATTTAAGTATTGAAGTGATCAACTGGACAGAGTAATCTTTGTTCCACTCGACATTAAATACCCCTTAGAAAGGAAGTGGAACATGAGGCTCAAGGCGAAGTTGTTATTAGGATTTGCCTCTATTTTGACCATAATGGCTGTATTCTTTATGGTCTCAATTTATTCTTTAGATCAAGAAAATCAAAGGGTAGAAAGAAGTCAACAGGAGCGCTACCAAAAATTAACGTCTTCTAAAATGGTTGAAGGTGAACTTAACAATATTAGCAGGTATTTAAGAGATCTTGCTTTTCTTGATATCGGTGGGCATGATTTTGTAGAGACGATTGATTTGATTAAAGCTTCTAGGGAGAAGGTAGGGACGGCTCTCAATTTCCTTGAGGCCTCCGCCGTCCGAGATGTTACTAAGAATCTGCTCCGCCAGATAAAAGCTGAAAACATTATGTATAATAAACTGCAAGAAAATTGCATAGCACTGGCTTCTTCTGACCAGAAAGCAGAGTTCGAGCGAGTGATAAAGGTGGGAGCGGGGGAACGGCGTCAGATATTCAAGTATGTAGAAGAATTAAATAGACTTGAAGATGAGGCCATGAATAGCTTAATCAAATCGTCTGCTGATGCCTATAACCGGGCTCTCAAATTCCTCTTTGTTGCTTTAATCTTAACATTGCTTGGTGGAGCGGGGATAACTTTCTGGATCACGCGTAGGGTTACAGAAGGCATACGTGATGTCACTGAAGTTATGAACCGTTTTTCGTCGATCCAGGAGCACATTGATTTGCCGCGCATTGACCTCCATTCTAATGATGAAGTCGGAGAAATTGCGGCGGCCTTTAACGAGATGGCTGGTTCACTAGAAAAACACGCCCTGCATGAGCAAGAATTCATTGAAGAAATTGAGGGACAAAACTGGCTAAAGTCAGGAGCTGCAGAAATTACCGCCCTATGCCAAGGGGTAGAGGACCTAAGAACTTTGGCCAATCTTTTGATCACAAAGATAACCCCCATGGTCGAAGCAAGTTATGGCGTCTTTTATATCGTGGAGGGATATGGAGACAATCACTGTCTTAAAAGGCATGCTGTCTATGCGGTTAATCCGTTGGGAGCTGCAGGGGAGGTTTTCCTTTTTGGGGAAGGGCTGGTGGGACAGTGCGCTTTAGAAAATAAAACGATTAGCTTGCCTAGGGTCCCAAGAGATTATATTAGAGTTACCTCTGGCTTGGGTGAATCACCGCCCCAAGGCATCATTATACTCCCGGTGGAGTTTGAGGGACAGGTAGTGGCTGTCATGGAGCTGGCATCTCTTCAACCGTACAGCACTCTGCAACAGGAGTTGCTGGAACAGATCTCTAAGAACATTGGGATTACGATCAATCGCGTTCAATCTCACATGAAGATAGGAAGCTTATTGAAGGAATCACAGGTCCTGACGGAAGAACTTCAGTCCCAATCAGAAGAACTCCAACTACAACAGGAGGAGCTTAAATCTTTTAATGAGAATCTAGAGGCTCAGTATAAACATTCCGAAAAAAGGGCAATGGAACTAGAATCCTTGAAAGCAGCCCTTGAAGAAAAAGCCCGACAGCTTGAAGAAAGCTCAAACTATAAAACAGAGTTTCTATCAAACATGTCCCATGAGCTTCGGACACCGCTAAATAGCTTAGTGATTCTTTCTCAAATGCTGATCGAGAACAAAGAAGGCAATTTGACGCCTAGTCAAGTTGAATATGTGAAAACAATCTTTTCTTCCGGAAATGAACTGTTGAGCTTAATTAATGACATATTAGATCTTTCTAAGGTGGAAGCGGGTATGATCACAATACATCCGGACGTTTTTAAATTGTCGGATGTGCTGGACTATGTCAAACAGTATTTTCTTCCTGTGGCGCAGCAAAAAAATCTGGATTTTAACGTCGAGATGAGTGATGCCTTGCCCCATACCACTTGTATGGATGAACATAGACTTTTGCAAATCTTAAATAATTTATTATCCAATGCGTTTAAATTTACAAACAGCGGTAGCGTCACATTAGTGGTTCGAAGAGCAGAAGGTCAGATGATTGCTAATTATGACATCTTTAAAAACTCAGAGTGGGTCCTAGCTTTTTCTGTAACTGATACAGGCATTGGAATTTCTAA
>JAJYAS010000832.1 GCA_021779415.1 Bacillota bacterium | reverse complement strand
TCCACTCTAAATTCACAAGTCCATTGCTAAACGTTTTGCATTTAGACATACTAATAGTATTTCATGTAGAATATCCAACAAAATGGAGGTTGCTATGATACATCCTAGCGAACAAGCAAACAAACTAATAAACGAGAAAAGCCCATATCTCTTGCAACATGCCTATAATCCCGTAAATTGGTATCCATGGAGTGAAGAAGCTTTCGCCAAAGCCAACAGGGACAATAAGCCTATTTTTCTAAGTATTGGATATTCCACCTGTCACTGGTGCCACGTCATGGAACGGGAATCCTTTGAAGATGAAGAGGTTGCAGCATTACTCAATCGCTACTTTATCTCCATTAAAGTGGATCGTGAAGAACGCCCAGATGTTGACCATTTGTACATGGCCTTCTGCCAAGCTTTGACCGGGTCCGGCGGTTGGCCGCTGACCATTATGATGACTCCCCAGAAAAAGCCGTTTTTCGCAGGCACATATTTTCCAAAAACTCAGCGCTATGGGCATAAAGGGATTATGGAACTTTTAGAACAAGTGGGAACACTCTGGGAAACCGATGAAGAAAAACTGCGTGAATCTAGCGAAGAGATTATATCTGCAGTCCAATCCCAACGGTCTCTCCCCACCAAACCCACGCCCCTATCCTCTCCGATCAACGACCTCGCCTCCCAAAGCGACCAAGGCCTAAGTTCTAAAGCTTTTCAAGCTTGGGGCCAAGAGATTATCTCAAATGCTTATGGTATTTTAGCTCATAGCTTTGACGCGCGTTACGGCGGATTTGGCCACGCTCCAAAATTCCCAACGCCCCATACTTTAACCTTTCTTCTCCGTTATGCTCAAGACCACCCGCAGGACAAAGCTCTGGAAATCGTGCGCAAAACCTTAGACGGTATGGCTCTTGGAGGTATTTATGATCATGTTGGATTCGGCTTTGCTAGATATAGTACAGACGAAAAATGGCTTGTCCCTCACTTCGAAAAAATGCTTTACGATAATGCCCTACTCGCTTTAGCATACTTAGAAAATTATCAAGTGAGTCATCTTTCTAAGGATGCTCAAATCGCAGAGCAAATTTTCACTTATGTACTTCGAGACATGACCTCTTCTGAAGGAGGTTATTACTCTGCTGAAGATGCTGACGCTGAAGGAGTGGAGGGTAAATTCCATGTTTGGACTCCTAATGAAATTGAAGCGGTATTAGACAAAGAAACCGCTGTTAAATACTGCGCTGTCTACGACATTACTCCAAAGGGTAACTTTGAGGGGAAAAGTATTCCGAACCTTTTACAAGGATCGTTAGGGAAAATCATTCACGAGGGCACTCAATCTGAAGATAGCTTATTGCAATCCCTGACAACTGCACGCCAAACTTTATTTGAGACTCGTGAGAAACGCGTTCACCCGCATAAGGACGATAAAATATTGACAGCTTGGAATGGGCTTATGATTGCAGCAATGGCCAAAGGGGCACAAGTTTTAGGAAATACACTTTACCTAGAAGCAGCAGAAAACGCTGCCAACTTTGTTCTGACTCACCTTCGCCGCAATGACGGTCGGCTCTTAGCTCGTTTCCGTGAAGGAGATGCTGCATTCCTTGGGTACTTAGACGATTATGCATTTTTGATCTGGGGACTCCTAGAGCTTTACACAGCCGGTGGTAAACCCCACCACCTTCAAATAGCGCTTCAACTTCAAGCCGAACAAGATCGACTCTTTAGAGACGAAGGGGAAGGGGGATACTATCTTACTGGTTCAGATGCCGAAGAACTTCTTTTCCGCCCAAAAGAAAGCTATGACGGAGCCCTGCCTTCAGGAAACTCGATTACTGCACTCAACCTTTTTCGATTCGCTCGGATGACTGGCGACGAACGATGGGAACGTAAAGCTGAACAACAACTCCTTGATTTTCGACCTATCCTAGAGGAACATCCTTCAGGCTACACCGCTTTTCTTCAAGCCCTCCAGTTTGCTCTTCATCCCAGTCAGGAACTGATTCTTGCGGGCACGCTGGATACAAATGAACTACCAGAGATGCGTAAACTATTCTTTTCTACGTTCCGACCCTATGCATCTGTTCTATACCAAGACGGAAACCTCACCGAGATTGTCCCTTGGATCCAGGATTATCCTATCACCCCTAACCAAATGACTGCCTATTTATGTCAAAACTATACTTGTCAACGCCCTGTACACCAAATTGAAGCATTTAAAGAGCTTTTAGAAAACTCTTAGACAATTTTTCACATCTCCACTTTTACTCCTATAACAACAAAACAAAATCGTCCTCACTCCACTTTGATAGTGAAATGGGACGATTTTTGCTTGTTGCAACCACTTAGAGTTTTGGAGGATCATCGATTATCAACGGCAACGATCATTAGTGACGGAGAATCAGCCAAATTATAATCAATTGGAATCTGAAGCGGTTGTTCGTTTTCATAAAAAACTCTCACAAAGGGACGATTCGGAAAAGCACTATTCTGTTTTACTACATTCCCTCTCTGATTATTGCTTAAGACAATACCAGACCCAGTAGGATAAACAGAAATATTCTTCTTGAAAACTTCTAATATTCGCGGTTCAAAATGGATATTCCCTTGTGAAATAATATATTCATAGGCATCATTTGGTTCTATAGCCTTTCTATAAACCCGTTTACTTGTCAAAGCTTCATACACATCAGCGACAGCCGCTAATCTACCATACTCATGGATTTCGTTT
>JAJYAS010000831.1 GCA_021779415.1 Bacillota bacterium | reverse complement strand
CGAGTCCTGGTATCAGTCTTAAACAGGAAGGAATTACTTACATTGCAGGGGCGGAGCTTCCGTGTGTCATTGTTAACATGCAACGGGGAGGGCCGGGACTCGGTAGCATACAACCTGCTCAGTCCGATTATTTCCAGGCTGTTAAAGGGGGAGGACACGGGGATTACAAACTGCTCGTTCTCGCCCCGGCAACCATTCAAGAAATGGTCGATCTGATGGGCAAGGCGTTTGATTTAGCGGACGAATACCGCAACCCTGTCATGATCTTGGGAGACGGCATTCTCGGACAAATGATGGAAGCTGTGGAATTCCCAGATAATGAAGCGCCTGCGAAGTCGTCGGAAAAACCGTGGGCTGCGACCGGTGCCAAGGGACGAGCGCCGAATCTGATTAATTCCTTATTCCTAGACCCACAAGAACTTGAAAAACACAACCATAACCTTCAACAAAAATATGAGCGCATGGGCAAAGAAGTCCTTTGGGAAAACTATAAAACGGACGATGCGGAACTGATTTTAGTTGGATACGGGTCCTCAGCTAGGATTGCCAAAGCAGCTGTAGATCAAGCCCGATCCCTCGGGATCAAGGCGGGGTTATTCCGGCCGATAACTCTATTTCCGTTCCCAAAAGTCGCTCTTCAAGAAGCCTGTAAACAAGCAAAACACGTGCTAACGGTGGAGATGAGTATGGGGCAACTTGTGGAAGACGTTCGTTATAATCTTGAGTTTAAGGTTCCGGTGCATTTCTATGGACGGGTTGGGGGCATGGTTCCTACCACCCGCGCAGTTTTAGAAGAAGTCAAACGCTTGGTTAACAGCGAGCAGGGAGGTGGACAGGTATGATTACGGTTTTTGAACGTCCAGAGGCCTTAACTGCAGCTAAGACTCACTACTGTCCGGGCTGTACCCATGGCATTATTCATCGTCTCGTTGCTGAAGTGATCGACGAACTTGGGGTAAGGGAAGAAACGATTGGTGTATCTCCCGTCGGGTGTTCTGTCTTAGCCTATAATTACTTCAATGTTGACATGCAAGAAGCCGCTCATGGCAGAGCACCGGCTGTTGCTACTGGAATCAAGCGAGTTCTTTCAGATAAGGTGGTCTTCACATATCAGGGGGACGGTGATCTTGCTTCTATTGGAATGGGTGAGATCGTGCATGCCGCTGCGCGTGGGGAGAAAATCACAACCATCTTTGTTAACAATGCTATTTATGGTATGACTGGTGGACAAATGGCCCCAACCACACTTCTTGGCCAAGTAAGTATGACCTCTCCCTTAGGGAGAGACCCGGCTACCCAAGGGTATCCTATTCGCGTTGCAGAGATGCTCGCGACGTTGGAGGGTGCTGTTTATATTGCCCGGGTGTCCGTGCATAATCCTCAAGAGGTGGCAAAAGCGAAAAAGGCAATTAAGACTGCTTTTGAACTTCAGATAGCGGGTAAGGGATTTACTTTGGTTGAAGTTTTATCGTCTTGTCCAACAAATTGGGGGTATACGCCAAAGGAATCTTTAAAATGGTTAGTCGATAATATGATTCCTGTTTACCCTCTTGGCGTTAAGAAAACGCTTGAGGAGGGGAAGACCTGATGTTACAAGAAATTATTCTGGCTGGTTTTGGAGGGCAAGGAGTTATGTCTATGGGGCAACTTCTCGCTTACGCAGGCCTAGTAGAAGACAAACATGTGAGCTGGATTCCTTCCTACGGTCCGGAAATGCGTGGTGGAACCGCTAACTGTTCTGTCACGATTTCGGATAAAGAAGTAAGTTCCCCGATTATTACCGAACCGGATACGCTGATTGTTCTGAATCGCCCCTCCCTTGAAAAGTTTGAAAAGGATGTCAAGCCAGGAGGGTGGTTGCTCATTAATTCCTCAATGATTGACATTGAGCCTAGGCGCCAAGACCTTAAAGTTCTAAAAATTCCTGCCTCCGTGCTCGCTAACGAGAAGTTGGGAAATTCTCGGGTGGCTAATATGATTATTCTCGGTGCCTTTATCGAGTTGACGGGTGCAGTGACCCTCGAATCTGTGCTTGGGGCCTTAAAAAAAGTCTTGCCAGACTATCGCCATAATCTGATTCCTCTTAACCGACAAGCTCTGGAGCTGGGGATAGAGTTAGCACAAGGGCTTGAAGTTGGGGCATTATAAAACATTGGGCAGTTCGCTACTATGAAGCAGTTAGTCAACCTTTTGACTAGCTGCTTTGTTTTTTATATACTATTCTTGACATTTTAGACTGAACATGGGGTAAAATAATTAGAACAATTAGTTAGTGAGAGAAGGAAATGCATTGGCAGAGCAAAATCGACTAGAGGAACGAATCACTGGAGAAGTGCTATTTGAGGGGCGAATGCTCCGTTTAGAGCGAGATACAGTTCGGTTGCCGAATGGATTAGCAACATCTCGGGAAGTGATTAGGCATCCTGGAGCAGTCGCAATTATAGCTTTGCAGGATCAACACGTGCTTTTAGTCCGGCAATATCGTTATCCTGTTGCTCAAGAGACCTTGGAAATACCGGCAGGGAAACTTGACCCCCAGGAACTTCCCATTGATTGTGCGGTACGAGAACTGCGCGAAGAAACTGGGTACCGTGGGACAATGGAACATATCAGCACATTTTATACTACTCCGGGTTTTACGGATGAGGTGATGCATCTTTATCTAGCACGGGATTTAGCCTGGGACCCGTTAGCGCCTGATGACGACGAATTCTTAGGGGTAGAAC
>JAJYAS010000830.1 GCA_021779415.1 Bacillota bacterium | reverse complement strand
TTGACCGTGAGCAACGCCAAAACGCGCTTCGGGAACCAATTGGCCCAAGAAATGAGTAACCTGATCCATATCCTCTACTCGATTATGCACATAGAAAACTTGCCCTCCACGCTGAATTTCACGTCGTATAGCATCTCGCACCACATCAGGCCGAAACTCCGTAACATAGGTTTGCACCGGATACCGACCTTCAGGTGGAGTTTCGATCACACTCATATCCCTAACTCCCACAAGAGACATGTGTAGTGTCCTAGGGATTGGGGTCGCCGACAACGTCAGCACATCCACATTACCCTTTAACGTTTTCAATTTTTCCTTGTGGGCAACCCCAAAACGTTGCTCTTCGTCAATGACTAATAAACCGAGGTCTTTAAATTTAACTGCATCGGAAAGAATACGATGCGTACCTACAATAACATCGATTCGTCCGTCCTTTAGACCCTGAAGGATTTCCTTTTGCTCCTTCGGGGAGCGAAAACGGCTCAGCATGTCGATGGTTATCGGGTAACCCATAAACCGTTCCCGAAACGTGTTAAAATGCTGCTGAGACAAAATGGTCGTAGGAACAAGCACTGCCACTTGCTTACTATCCATTACCGCTTTAAATGTCGCGCGCAGAGCAACTTCCGTTTTGCCGTACCCCACATCTCCACAAAGTAAGCGATCCATTGGCCGAGGGCGCATCATATCCTTTTTTACATCCGTAATACTCTGAAGTTGATCTGGAGTCTCAGGATAAGGAAACTTCTCTTCAAATTCCTGCTGCCAAACATTATCCTGTGAAAAGGCAAACCCCTGGATTGCCTCACGTTCGGCATAAAGTTTTACGAGATCAATCGCCATTTCTTTGACTGCACTACGTGTTTTTGCTTTGACCTTATTCCAATCGGCCCCACCAAGTTTATATAGTTTAGGCAAGGTTTCCGCAGCACTTCCCAAATACTTTTGTAGAAGATGCAATTGATCTAAAGGAACATAGAGCCGATCCTCTCCTGCATAGCGGATCCCAAAATAATCCTTTTGAATTCCGCCGACCTCTAACCGCTCAATACCAGTAAATTGACCAATCCCATGATGAACATGAACAACATAGTCCCCTGGTTTAAGATCTGAAATATAAAGACTCTTTTTGGCCGATGTACTAGGCTTCTTGCCGACCGCCTTGCCCTCCCGTTTATAGATCTCAGTTTCAGTTAGCACGACAAGTTTTGCGAGGGGCAACTCAAACCCTTGGTCGAGAGAATACGGATAAACATAAACTTGCCCAACTTTAACAGGATCATCAAGCTTTTGGCGAAAGGCAGTCACTCCACTATCCTTTAAGCCCTGAATAAGTCGCTCCACATGATCCTCATCCCCGGCAAACAAAGCTACGATATTTCCGGAATCCTTGCGGTGCCCTATCTCCTCAACTAATAAACTTGTTTTTCCCATAAAACCCGTCAAGGGGCGAGCATTAAGATTATAAATTCTCTTGGGCGAAAACCCTGGAGCCTGCCTCAGTAACGTTGAGAGGCCGAGCAACGGATGTCCTTTGCCATGAATTAGAATATCATCGTAGTCAATAAACTGAGTCTCTGGATGAACAAAAGCTTCTCCAGCTTCTAATTGTTGCGTGAATTCTAGTAATCGTTCATTAGCCTGAAACTCTAATTGCTCTTTTAAGCGTTGTGGCTCATCCAAAATAACAACGTGCTCCCTGGAGAGATAGGAATAAAATGGGACAAGCGACGTTTTAACTAGGCTAAGAAAGGGATAAACATTTTCGTCCAAGATCCCTTGCTCAAGCCGTTCTTCCAAAAACTCAACCTGACTTTGCAAACGCTCAGCAGCCTCTCTCTTCCCAGCACGTTGAAGCATACTAGTGGTCTTTCGTGCCTCTGCCCGAATGGTAAATCGAAGTTGACCTAGTTCCTCCTTAGTAACAACATACTCCATTGCCGGAGAAATCAACACCTTGTCCTTAGCCGCCACCGATTTCTGCGTTTCGAGGTCAAACACCCGGATGGAATCGACTTCATCATCGAAAAACTCAATCCGCACTGCCTCTCCGTCTAAGGGCGCAATATCTAAGATGCCTCCTCTTAAAGCGAACTGGCCCTTCCCTTCAACCGTCTCGACCCGATCATACCCTCCAGTCGTTAGCGCAGTGAGGATATCCGACAAGTCATACCCCTTCCCCACTTCAAGGGTTAAAGTATACTCTAGCCAACGCTCAAGAGGAAACACGCGTCGTTCAACTGCGAGGACAGACGCCACGATCGTGCACTTCGGTTCCTGGGCTAGACGGTTCATAACATGAATTCGCTCGGAAGTAGTTTCTCTGCTTCTACCCAAGACTTCAAAGGGTAGCCATTCTGTTGAGGGTAAATGCAGGATCGATTTTTGAGGAAGCCATGTTTGCAAATCGTTAGCCCACTTTTGCGCTTGTTCTTCCGAATAGGTCAGAATCAAACCAGGTTTGGACTTATGCAAAAGTTGAGCAACAAAGGCTGCTTTTTGGCTTCCTGTTAAATCGTAAATCATTTGGGGCCATTCACCCTGGCTTAACGACTGATCAATCTCTTTGATGTCGAGCCCCCGCCTAAGATAATCATGAATTGTATCCAAAAAACACTCATCCTTTCGGGCAGCAAAAAAAGATGAACGTCCGCCAAAGGACCCCCATTTGCCTCCCCCTACTAAAACACGGGACATGGTGTTCCTCAACATGCCCCCCTATACTC
>JAJYAS010000829.1 GCA_021779415.1 Bacillota bacterium | reverse complement strand
AAAAGGGCTATGTCAAATTTGTGGGCTCCACAGTGATCCTATTCTTCGAGTCGGATAAAGTTAGAATTGACGAGGATATCATTGCCCAAACCAGGCTAGGTTATGAAAGTAATGTGCTAATAGGAGAAAAAATCGGAAGAAAAATGTATGTGCCAAACACCAGTCAAGGTAACCTTCAACCTTGAGCGTGATCACATCATTAATCTGGTATGGCCAATTATTGGGCTTAACTGGGAAAGGGTGGAAAAGTATTTATAAAATAGCCATTGTAAAATAAGAAGTGTATTACATGATAGGGGTGGTTCTAAATGAGATTATGGCATCAAGATTTAATACCTCAACTCCCCCGTCAACAACTATTGGGTCAACATCGAGAATGTTGTGCTCTCCGTGGTAAAGGTTGGGGCAAGAAACATGCAACAGTTGACTATGTTTTTAAATATTGTCCCACAAGGCTATATGAATATCATCGAATTGTGATGAATGAGATGGAAAACCGTGGCTATAAACCAGATAAACTATGGTACAACGCAAACTATAGAGGCAAAAATCTTTCACCCCCTGAAACCGAAATACTAACTAATCAGCTAAATGAAGCTAATTATATTGAACAATTTGGTGGCCCAATTTACCCAGACCATAATTGCGATTATCTTAAAGAGTGCATCCACAATCTTAAAAAAAAGGGGATAGTTTTAGATAATCATCTCTTTGAATAATTTCCATCTACTGCTGGGGCAATTTCCACAAATAGAAGCACCCCTCCCATCGGGAAAGGTGCATTAATAAAGCTGCTGCAAACCTGAGGCTTACAGCTTTTAATGAAACTATATCTTAATTTTTATGCCAGTGATCACAGACAGGAGTCGGAGGAATACTCTGTACGAAGTTGAAAACATTTTCTGGGTCATATTGCGCTTTAACTTTCCTGAGCCGGGCAAAATTATCACCGTAATACTCCTGGCCGTAATTTTTTAAATTTAAATCAGGTACATTGACGTATGATCCGGTTATAAAGGGCTGCAGTTGAATACGGGTTTGTTCAACAAGCTTAATATTCTTTTGTGTTTCAGATTCTTCAGTCCATGCGGCGTCCCATTCCAAATAATATTTCGTATTACGCCAGAAAAAGGCTGTATCCTGGGAAGGTACCCGGTTCATTGCGCCTCCGGAGTTCAGGAAAAAGAAATTGGATTCGCTTCCTTTAGCTTTTTCCAGAAAACTTCGGATTGCTTCAATTCCTTCTGGGGGCAGGATTTGCTCAACCCAGGCGGATGACCACGAAGTATTCTGCGTGTCAAACAGCGGTTCAGCTGGAGCCCAGAATTCTATTGCTTCCGGTAGGGTAACCTCATCAATGAACACCTTTAAAGGAGATCCGACATCTGTCAAAGTTGTTACCATGTTCTCTAATTCTGCTTTGGGACCAAGGAATATTCCCTGAGATCGAAGCAGACCATTCGTTTTCGAAAATACCTCCAATATTGTACCAAGTCTTTCGTCTACGGACGGAGACCATCTTTGCCATACATCGATAACTTGATCCATTTGCTCCCACGGCCAGATTATTTCAAATATTCCGACTTGAAAGGGAGCCGGTCGTACTTTAAACGTATAGGAGGTTATGATACCGAAGTTACCTCCTCCGCCTCCGCGAATGGCCCATAGCAGGTCCGGATTTTCGGTTTCGCTGACACACAATATCTCACCCTTAGCATCAACTACGGTAGCAGCCAGAATATTGTCGGAAATCACTCCGGTTGTGCGCTGGATAACCGTAATCCCTCCGCCAGTACTTATTCCTCCTATACCAACAGTGGAACTGTCTCCAAAAGGAGCCAGGATGCCCTCCAGTGCCAGCATCTTCACAAGCGGACCTACACGTATTCCTGCTTCTACTGTGGCGATTCCCTGTGTCTTATCCAGCCTGACATTTCTCATTTGACTGGTATCTATTACGATACCACCATTTGTTTGGGAAAAATCTTTTGCTAGAGCATGCCTGCCGCTTCGCATCCGAATAGGTACATTATTCTCGCGGGCCCATTTTACTGCATTTGCCACGTCTTCCTTCTGCTGCGCGAAAACAAACACTATAGGAAATGCGTTGGTAAATGGGTTCCAGTTCATACGAGCCTGCCTGTACTCTGGATCATTGGGGTATATTACGGTTCCGGTTAATTTTGTTTTATGGTTCACTCAATCACCCTCTATTTTTTAATTCGCTTTACATAAAAGTAATACCCCTCTTTATGCCAAGCTTTCTATTTATAATATGAGCTTTTATTGGATTTGTGCCATCTTTTTACCTGAATTGTAACTCAAGCAAGAGGACTCTTTGTTCTTACTAACCAGCTAAAAGCATTCTAGAAATGCCAGTTTATTCGATAATAATCAAAAGGAAATAATGGCATTAGCCTACAGGCAAAAAACAAAATGCGTTGGTGTGAGAATTTCACTTCTCAACCAACGCATTAAATATTTGTTCGTCAAACTCTCAGCCCAAAATATATTTCTCTGGCTCAGCAGTATATATTATCCACTGATTTTCCTAATACTTTTTCAATAAATACATTTGAAAGTTCAGGATCAAATTGAATGCCTGCATTTCTTTGTAATTCCGCTATTACTAATTCATCTGGTAGTGCACCTCGATAACTTCTCTCACTGGTCATTGCATCATAGGCATCCGCTACAGATATTATTCTAGACACAAAGGGTATCTCT
>JAJYAS010000828.1 GCA_021779415.1 Bacillota bacterium | reverse complement strand
CATTCCTTTTTCTTGCCCTAATGAGCCTAGCTGTTTCAAAGCCGTCCATTCCCGGCATCTGCACGTCCAACAGAATCACGGCAAAATCATCTTTCAGTAAACACCTCAAGGCCTCTTCTCCGGAACTGGCAAACATCAAATGATAGTCTGACGATTTAAGCACTGCCTCTAAAGCTAGCAAATTCTCTTGGCGGTCATCAACAATCAAGATTTTCATTTTTTCCTCATCCTTGGTACTCATATCCTTCATTTTTATTTTTCATAGACCTAACGTTATCATTACTTCACCTTCCGATAAATTTTCCGTTCCTGATCAAAGGCTTCGTAACTATCGGAATAACTATTAAAGGCGATGTCCTCTTTACCGCCTAACCCCAGAATGCCTTGCGTGCACAGACTCTCATAAAACAGCCCATGCACGCGGTTTTGTAGAACCCTATCAAAATAAATCAGTACATTCCTGCAAATAATCACATGGAATTCATTAAACGAATGATCGGTGGCCAGGTTATGTTGGGCAAACACCACGTTCTGGGTTAAAAACGGGTGAAACACTGCTTTATCATCACAGACCTCAAAAAACTTCTCAAACTCTTTCTTCCCACCTGCTAATTGGTAGTTATCCATATATGATTGCATTTTATCCATAGGATAAACGCCTTCCTTGGCCTTTTTTAGCAAATCTTCGTTCATATCCGTGGCGTATATCCTAGTTTTGTGGTATAAACCTTCCTCATTTAGAATGATTGCCATGGAGTAAACTTCTTCACCTGTGGAACAACCCGCATGCCAAATCCGAACAAAAGGGAGTTCTTTGAGAAGCGGAACCACATTCTTCCTGAAAGACTTAAAAAATTGCGGGTCTCGAAACATCTCAGATACGTGAATTGAGAAATCTGAGAGCAGCCGTTCCATCGCCCTAGGGTCATGAAGAACCTTTTCCTGCAGACTAGAAACACTTTTCAACCTTTCAGCACGAATACGATACCATGTTCTACGTCTTATAGAGGCAAACACATAATTTCTAAAATCGAAACCAGTGTATCGGTAAATCCCCTCTAAGAGCAGATGTATTTCAATTTTTTCTAATTCATCACAGCTCTCCGCATCCGTGATTTTCCTGTTTCCCTCTGTACTCATAAAACCCACCTATCTATAAAGCCAGATCTTAATTAACGAAAATAGCTGTTCCAGATTTATTGGCTTGCTGATATAATCCGACGCGCCCGCTTCAATGCACTTTTCCCTGTCGTTTTTCATGGCCTTCGCTGTTAAGGCGATAATCGGCAAATTCGCGTACTCAGGAATCTGGCGGATGAGACGTAACGCTTCGTATCCATCCATCTCAGGCATCATAATGTCCATAAGAACCAGATCGACGTCCAAGTCTCTTTGCAAGACCGCAATCCCCTCCCTACCGTTTTCTGCAAATACAGCCTTCATTTTCTGATTCTCAAGAGCTGTGGTCAAGGCAAACACGTTCCGCATATCATCGTCTACAACCAGTATCTTTTTACCTTCTAACCGTCTGTTTCCATTCTCTAGACTCTGGGGTTCATCCGTCGCTAATACCAATGTGGAATCATCATCCAAGGTTGCAGCAGCCGCTTCGGCGCTGAATATCTCGGAGAACTCTTTTTCTATAGGATGGCTAGGTACATATAAGGTAAACGTACTCCCCCTGCCCTGGGTACTATCAAGTTCAATAAGCCCCCCTAACAACTTGGCGGTTTTCTGACTGATGGTCAGGCCTAAACCCGTACCCCCATATTTCCTTGCGGTTGTCCCGTTCGCTTGCTGGAAGGCCTCAAAAATCATCGCCTGCTTGTCTTCAGTAATCCCTATGCCTGTGTCTGTCACGGAAAAGGCCAGAACCCATTCTTTGTCCCTAAAGCTAGGATTTTTTGCAACAAAATGGTCTTCCGCCCTCCAGGCCCGCAGAGAAACGATGCCACGTTCTGTGAACTTAAACGCGTTGGATAATAAGTTTTTTAAAATTTGGAGAAGCAGTTGTTCATCTATACAAATGGTGTTCGGTAGATCTTCACTCATTTGAATATTGAATTCCAGTTTCTTTTGGCATGCCACCGGAAGGAAATATCGTTCGACATACTCCTTTATTTCTGCCAACTCGACGACTGCGGAGTTTATTGAGACCTTGCCCGCTTCTATCTTGGAGAGGTCTAATATGTCATTAATTAAGGTTAATAGTTCATTTCCGGAAGAATAGATGGTTTTCACATGCTCCACTTGACTAGGAGTTAGATTACCTTCCTCGTTCTCTGCCATAATTTGAGAAAGGATCAGGAGACTATTCAGCGGCGTTCGCAACTCGTGAGACATATTGGATAAAAACTCTGTTTTATAGTTTGAACTTCCTTCAAGCTGCTGAGCCTTTTCCTCAAGGGCTGCCTTCGTAGCTTCCAGCTCCACTGCCCTCTTTTCAGAATGTTTATATTGCTCCTCCAGCTTCTCATTAAAGGTTTTAAGTTCCTCCTGCTGCAGTTGAAGTTCTTCTGACTGGGACTGAAGTTCTTCCGTCAAGACCTGTGAGTCCTTCAGCAGAGTTTCTATCTTCATGTGGGATTCAACCCGGTTTATGGCAACCCCGATATTCCTAGCGACCTGTTCCAGCAACTCCTTCTGCAGGGTACTACACGGTTGGAGGGATGCCAGTTCTATGACAGACACTACTTGTTCCTCAAACGCCACAGGAAGTAGAACAATGC
>JAJYAS010000827.1 GCA_021779415.1 Bacillota bacterium | reverse complement strand
CCGCTAAGATAACAACCTTAGCGCCTAACTCACCTTCAGCACGACCCGTACGAACCCCTACGACATTTCCGTTTTTGTAGAGTAGATCTTCTACCAGAGTTTCCGTAATGATCATAACGCCTGCTTTTTCTGCTTGTTGGGCAAGCCATCGGTCAAACTTAACACGCAAAATTGAATGTGCATTATAGGGTTCAGTTGCCCAATCAGGGTCACGATAACCTGCCATGATCGACTCATTACCACTTAACATGGCAATACGTTGTTCTATAATGGGGCGTTCTAAAGGCGCGTCCTTCCAAAACTCTGGTACAACCATGCTTGTAGCTTTTGTATAGAGTATTCCACCCATGACATTCTTGGTTCCTGGATAATCCCCGCGTTCAATTACTACAGTCTTCTTGCCAGCTTGGGCAGCACTGATCGCGGCAGACAGGCCTGCAGGACCGCCGCCAACGACGATCACATCAAAGTTTTCCATGTTTGCCCCTCCTTAATTTGCCACGCCGTGCTGAAGGCGTTTTTTAAATTCTGCGGTCATCGCAGGTACTATTTGAAAAAGGTCTCCGACAATACCATAATTGGCGACACGTAAGATTGAAGCTTCAGGGTCATTATTAATTGCAATAATGAAGTCTGAAGTTTCCATTCCTACTAGATGCTGAATAGCGCCGGAAATTCCAATGGCGATATAGACCTTAGGACGAACCGTTACCCCAGATTGCCCAACTTGTTGATCATGATTTAGCCAACCTGCCTCTACGGCTCCTCGCGTCCCAGCAATTGTTGCCCCTAAAACATCCGCTAATTCTTCTGCAAGCGCAATATTCCTTTTGGCGCCAATACCCAAACCAACGGCCACGATAATTTCAGCTTTGTCCAAAAAAGCGCTCTTCGCATCAGAGGGGATAAACTCGAGAACTTTCGTACGGAAATCGCTTTCGTTAAAACCGAATTCCTCGCGAACGAGTTCTCCCTGGCGACCATCGACACGTTCAGGCATGGCCATGACTCTTGGACGAACAGTCGACATTTGAGGACGTCTGGTACGGCAAAGAATCGTTGCCATGATGTTTCCGCCAAAAGCAGGTCGGGTTTGTTGTAAAAGTTTAGTCTCGGGATCAATACCTAACACCGTACAGTCAGCAGTCAAACCGGTTTGCACTTTTGTTGCTACAGCCGGGAAAACATCTCTCCCCATCGACGTCGCACCCATCAGAATAATCTCAGGTTGATATTTTTTGACGAGGCCAGTAATCGCTTCTGCATAAGGTTCCGTACGGTAGTCTTTAAGTACGGGGTGATCAATAACATAGATCTTCTCAGCACCATAGGCAAAGGCTTCCGGAATCACTTCATCAACCTGATGACCAGTGACTACACCACAGAGTTCACACCCAATTGCGTCAGCAAGTTTACGGCCTTCTCCCAATAATTCCCACGACACTGGAGCAACCTTTCCATTACTATATTCGATAATGACCCAAACACCGCTCCAAACATCTCCACCTGCGACGGGTGTTACTTGGGAACGTATCGTTTTTTTCTCATTCCCTTGAGAATAGTCCTTTACGGATTCTGGCAGAGGTTCCTTTAAATCAAATTTGGAACCTGCACCTGGATCACGATTTTCGCTACGACTCGCTGGCTTGTCTGGTAAAGACAGGGTATCAGTCGGACATACTTTGACGCATTTACCACAGTCGATACACTTAGCAGGATCAACAACAACCAGCCCATCAACGAGATCAAGTGCTTCAACTGGGCATTCCATGACGCATGCGCCACACCCAATACATTTTGATTTATCGATTGCGACCGTCATTAGTGTTTACCTCCCTTCGCTAGGGGATTAACCATAATAATATTTTGTTGGAAGATTTTTTGCACGACTGAGGCTGCAGTGCCTGCGGGGTCTTTCATTCCGTCCATAATTTCTCCTCCAGAACGACTGGGCGGTGCGAAAATCCGGGAGACACTCGTTGGAGACCCTTTAAGACCCATTTGAGTTGCATCAAACGGGAGAGTCTTGGCATCCCACATCTCTGGTTCATAGGCGGCAGCATTCATCATATTCGGTAAGGATGCATAGCGCAAATCGTTAAGTTCCTTTTCCACAGTAAGTAGTGCCGGCAATTGTGACTGAACAACTTGACGTCCACTCTCAGTTTTGCGTTCCACCGTCACGGTCGTATCCGTGAGTTCTTTTACTCTAATTGCATACGTCAATTGCGGAAATCCGAGACGTTGGGCAATGCCGGGACCCGTTTGGGCGGTATCTCCATCAATTGCTTCTTTACCCGTAAAGACGAGGTCTATCGGTTCAGTTTCATGTATCTTTAGAAGAGCAGATGAAAGAATATAAGCAGTCGCCAAAGAGTCAGAACCTCCGAAAGCACGGTCACTAAGGAGAATTGCGCGATCCGCTCCAAAAGACATGGCCTTTTTTAGTGCTTCTTTGGCTTGTGGAGGTCCCATGCTTACAATGGTTACCTTCCCACCAACTTTTTCTTTAAGACGAATTGCTTCCTCCAAGCCATGGGCATCGTAGGGATTAATGATGGAGGGGACTCCCTCCCGCATGAGTGTGTTAGTAACCGGATCGATTCGAACTTCAGATGTGTCCGGAACTTGCTTTAGGCAGACCACGAAATGCACAAAAATTCCCTCCCCTTTATCGAGATTTTTCGATGTTATTCGCAAAATTACGACTAAATAAATAGTTATACTTATA
>JAJYAS010000826.1 GCA_021779415.1 Bacillota bacterium | reverse complement strand
CCGCGCGCCGAAGATACTTCGACCATATCCCCTTCTTTAACCCCAATTTTACTCGCCAGGTTTTTACTAAACTCTGCAAAAGGTTCGGGCATGATCTCATTGAGCCACGGAATATTACGGGTTATCCCCCCGGCACAGAAATGCTCTACGACCCCATAGGTGGTTAGAACGTGTGGGAACTCTTCTGACTTGCCGATCTTAGTAGATGCAACAAGTGCCATTGGGCTGATTGAAACCTTGGGATGCAAGATGTTTATCGTCGGGCTTTCCGTCGGTTCGTAGAATTCCGGCAGCGGCCCATCTACGCATAACCCACCAGGACGGATACCGATCGCTGGTAAACCATCTGTCGGCGGTTCTACTGGCAACCCACTCATATAATTGGCTGCAAATAACCGCCCTACACCCTCAGGATTCATGCGGAAACTTTGCTTCCCTTCGGGAGTATCTGGCCCTTTAGTCTTATCCACGACGTCTGCGCCGTCATTTCCTGCCCACACTTTAGCTAAAGGATCCCACCAGACAAGTTTGCGTTTGGCATCGACAGGCTGACCCAATTCATCGCAGGAAGCTCGGTTATAGAGAATACGTACATTTCCGGGCCATGCAAAGCTCCATTGTTGAAATAGTCCAAGTCCTGAGGGGTCAGCATTCTTACGACGAGCCGCTAGGTTCCCATTCCCCGTAACGCCAGCATAAATCCAACATCCTGTAGAAGCTGTACCGACAGGTGCCTTGAGATAATCTCCTATTGTCGGAAGGAGCTTACCGGTAGTCTCGTCATACCCGCTCAGCTCCTGAAGCACTTTCAAAGCGCTTGCTTCCTCACCATAGTCCCAACGGGCTTTCAAAATCGGGGCGTCCTTAACCTCTGTACTCCCTGAATATAATTTGCGAATTTTCTTAAAGAGGAGATCTAGCAAATCGAGGTCCGGTTTCGATTCCCCAAGTGGCTTGAGTGCAGCGTCTTTCCATTGAATCCAGCGCGAAGAATTCGACATACTGCCTGCCTTCTCATAGACGAAAGCTGCAGGGAACATAATAACTTCGGTTTTAATATCTGCAGGTTTGACCCCTGGTTCACGCCAGAATTGGGCCGTTTCAATCTCGAAGAGGTCCGATACGACCAGCATATCGAGTTTGGCTAAAGCAGATCTAATGCGCGTTCGGTCGGGCTGAGATACTAAAGAGTTCGATCCAACGTTAAAAAGAAGCTTAACCTGTCCCTTTTCCATCATATCAAAGAGCTTTACGAACGTTCCATTCACAGTGGGATTAGTTTTTGGCAAGAAGCTATACCCGTAATCATTTTCCTTGGTTGCATTTTCCCCATACCATGCTTTAAGTAGGGCAACTATATGTTTTTCATAAAATGACCCATTCTTGACAAGATAATCTCTCAAGGTCTGGTCAGCATTGGAGGGATATGGCAAATAGCCTGGCAAGTTGCTCACAAGATTGGCCATATCGGTTGATCCTTGGACATTCGGCTCTCCGCGTAGGGCATTGATACCTCCGCCAGCTTTACCGATATTACCTAATAACAATTGAATGATGGCATAGGCGCGAATTCCTTGAGTACCTGTAGTATGTTGAGTCATTCCCAGTGCATAAAGAATGGTTCCCGGTTTCCCTTTGCAGAAAGTGTCTGCAATTTCCTTAATTTTAGCGGCAGGAATTCCGGAGATTTTTTCGGCTGTTTCAAAAGTATATCTAGAGTAGTGGGCTTTCAGCTTAGCAAATACACTATCTTGATCCTCTAAACTTTCAGCTTTAAGAGGTTTTTTATCCGGACCAAGTTGGTAACCCCAGCTAGCGACAGCATACTTTCTTGTTTTTTCATCATAACCAGAGAAGAGGCCTTCTTCTGATTTGTAATCTTTACTGACCTTTATAAGAGCATTTGTATAATTTAGAACATACTTCGAATCGTACAGTTTATTTTCTATAATATAATTAATAATAGCACCGAGATAGGCAATATCTGTTCCCGGACGGATTTGGGCGAAGAGATCAGCTTTTGATGCTGTCCGTGTAAAGCGTGGGTCGACAACGATCATTTTTGCGCCTTTTTCTTTGGCTCGATTAATCCACTTCATAGCAATTGGATGGTTTTCTGCACAGTTACTTCCTGCAATTAAAAAGACTTCAGCATTTTGCAAATCAGACCATGAATTTGTCATTGCACCGCGTCCAAATGAAGGTGACAAACTTGCCACCGTGGGAGCGTGTCATATCCGGGCCTGATGTTCATTGTAAGGAGTACCGATTACCCTACAGAATTTCGATATCAGGTAAGATTCTTCATTGTCAACTTCTGCTGAACCAAAGAAGGCAATCCCTTCAGCACGGTTCACAGTGAGCATTTCCTTTAGCCCCGTTTTAGCGTTGACAATTTCATCAGCAGCTTTCCAACTTGCATCCCTGACTTCTTTGGTTTTCTTGGCAACGATGTTTAGTGCGTCTTCCCAAGAAATATCTTCCCACTTATCAGCCCCAGGAGCACGGCGTCTCGGTTTAGTCACACGGTCCGGTGAATTTGCTACGGCAAGTAAACTAGCCGCCTTTGGGCAGAGAGTCCCTTCATTGGTCGGATGATCTGGATCGCCCTCCAGGTGAATCAATTTACCTTCTTTGACATACAGAAGCATCCCACATCCACCCGCGCAGAAGTGGCAGATACTCGGGATCTTTTTGGTTCCTTCCAGTTTTAAGGCATACCCTTTGGCCTCAG
>JAJYAS010000825.1 GCA_021779415.1 Bacillota bacterium | reverse complement strand
CAAATCAGGGGCAATCACAACATCTTTAGTAAATTGATAAATGTCCGCTCCATTAGGAAGAAGAAATGTCCTACTGGGATATTTGATTTGAGTCAGTTCCAACAAATTGTGGGATGTGGTAAAAATAACATCTCCACTCTCTAAGCCTTCTTCGATATCCTTTTTCCACTCAGCGAATTCCTCGACACCCTCATCGATATAGTCAAAGACACAAATATCGGGGTTAACAAGGGATTTCATCGCCATCGTTTTTGCGTATGTCACCCATAATACGACCCGTGTCCCCTTCATCATATCCTTAATCCGTGTATCACAAAGAGTGGATAAAAGATCATTAGAAATGCATAAATTCTCTTCTGCAAACCAATCAATGCCTCTACCATCTGGAATCTTATTGACAAAGATCGCCAAGTGACCCTGCCGGGCAAATTCTGCCATAAGTTGATGGGGACGTTGATAAATTGGCTCATTCCAACTTACTGTTGGAGGATAAATGACAGTGTAGCGTCTCAATCGTAGCACCTCTCCTTTTATTACTTTAATGTTAACGCAGAAAGGCTACCCTGTAATAGCGTATGTACGAAAAGGCTTTTCGTTCAGCCTTTTTATCGTTGGGGATCATTGTTGTTTCCCTTTTCAAGAATATTACATATCATATCTTACACGGCCGATTTCACCTTTCAGCCGATCGTGATTTCGGATCTGTAGGAGGAATGCGATTGCCTACCATAATCTATCCCCCCTCAATCCCATGGAATTGGATGTTTCAACGCCCACAACAGATTATGTATCGATTAGCAGCACTGGGCTATACGGTTCTTTATGAAGATCTCGGGAATGATTCTAAACACGAGGTTCAAGAGCTTTCCCCTTCTTTTTACCTCTGTCAAGGAATCTCAGCGTTATCTGTTCCCCACTCTCGGCCCCGGATTCTCTGGCTAACAGTACCCTCTCACATTAACTTGGTCGAGAAATACTCTCCCGATTTGATTGTATTTGATGCGGTCGATGAACCTAAGGAGGAGTTTGCCAGTTGGGCTCCCTATTATTCCACCATTCTTAACCGTGCTCAACTCGTTTTTACCACAGCTAAAAGCATTTACGACAACCTTTCCTCTCAACATCCCAATGTTCACCTCGTCCCTAATGCCGTTGATTATGTTCATTTTTCTGCTCCACTTCTGCCCAGACCTATTGATCTCCCTAAAGAAAACCCCCTCATTGGGTACAGCGGGGCGATTGCACCTTGGATCGATTGGGACTTGGTTCAATTTGTAGTTAGAGAAAACCCCGATTTGCAATTCATTTTCATCGGTTCGCTGTTTCAAATGCACAAATTCCCTCTTAAATATAGAAATGCAACTTATCTAGGTCAGAAATCTTACGCTCAACTTCCGAGCTATCTCCAACAGTTTGCTATCGGTCTGATTCCTTTCCAGCTTACGGAGATGACCAAAGGATGCAATCCTATCAAACTGTATGAATACTATGCAGCCGGACTTCCCGTCTTCGGCACTCCCCTCCCTGAGCTATTACCCATTCCAAAGATCCACTTAGAAGCCGACTCGGCTCGTTTCTCACTGCGCCTGCGTGAAATCGCTCTACATGGGGATAAAGGTAAGAGGGAACGGCTCGCCTACGCACAAGGCAATGATTGGGCAAACCGGACCGTACAAATAGACCAACACCTCAAAGAGAGCTTGATGATTACCAATCATCCCTCCTAGCTGATTCTTTACAAAGCTCATACTTTCTGTTTGATATAAATAATGCCCGCACTGTTTCTAAAACAGGCGGGCCGGTACTATGCTATCAAATTTTACAATATATCGTTCATATTCTATATATGTACGGCGTTTAATTGGCACAGTCAAAGGGCTTTCATCAGACAAGACGACTTCACTTTGATATAGAATGAGTCTCTTTTGGATTTATCGGTGTGTTATTAACCGAATCAGTCAAGCCCTCATATCATATTACTAGGTGTCATGCTTGCCAATCGTTCACATTTGAAAGGAGGGATTTGATCTTCAATGACTACACTTACCTTTTCACCAACTGAAGATGCTTATGTAGCTCAAGCCTATGGTAACCAGAATACTGGTGGTGCAACCTCACTATTTATCGGAAGATTTACGGGCCCCGGTGACAACTACCGGAGTTTTGTAAAGTTTGATATTTCAGCGATCCCAGCCCTAAGCACGATTACCACGGCCACACTTAACCTTTTCGTGTACAGGAAGGATGTTGCAGGAGCGCAAACCGCATCGATATATCGGCCTTTGACCAGTTTTAACCAGAATACAGTAACTTGGAACAATGCCCCGGTCTCCATTCCAACCACAGACGCAGTTAGTATTACTAATAACAATCTTAACACCTTTATAAGCATTAATATACTTGATTTAGTGCAGGGGTGGTATAGTGGCGCTATTACGAACACAGGAGTTGAGATCATTGGCGTTGAGACGTCGAATGCCCTAATTGGGTTTCGAAGTGAAGATTATAGTGATCCCAACCAAAGACCATTCTTGCAGGTAGAGTATGTTACGCAGGGAATCGGACCAACTGGATCAACTGGGACGACAGGTGCCACTGGGGCTACTGGAGCTGACGGCGCTACCGGGGCTACTGGTACCGCAGGCGCAACTGGCGCCACTGGGGCTGACGGTGCAATCGGCGCGACGGGTGCCACTGGTACCGCAGGCGCAACTGGCGCCACTGGGGCTGACGGT
>JAJYAS010000042.1 GCA_021779415.1 Bacillota bacterium | reverse complement strand
TTACATACACCATGAGGCAAATTGTAGAATCCGCCCAATTGATGAGCCATTGCATGAACATAACCTAAACTGGCATTATTAAACGCCATACCTGCTAATAATTGGGCATAAGCCATTTTGTCACGAGCTTCGAAATCATCGCCATTAGCTACGGCACGACGTAAATATCTCGGGATTAATTTAAACGCCATTAAGGCAGCTGAATCAGTCACTGGAGTGGCAGCCGTGGAAACATACGCCTCAACAGCATGGGTGAGGGCATCCATTCCGGTGGCAGCCGTTAAGCTAGGAGGTTGTTTCATCATCAACAAGGGATCATTAATCGAAACATTTGGAGTTACATGCCAGTCTACGATGGCCATTTTAATATGCCGTGCAGCATCTGTAATAATACAGAATCTGGTCATTTCGGCGGCCGTACCAGCTGTGGTGTTAATAGCAATCATCGGAGCCATCGGAAGTGGAGATTTATCCACACCTTCATAGTCGTTAATTCTTCCGCCATTGCCTGCAACAAGTCCGATTCCCTTGGCACAGTCATGTGAAGATCCTCCGCCTACGGAGACAATCAGGTCGCAACCTTCATTAGTATAGATGTCAAACCCATCATGTACGTTTTTATCCGTTGGATTCGGTTCAGCACCGCCATAAATAACAACTTTGACGCCTTCTTTTTCTATAATGTCAGCAATTTCCTGAGCCATACCAATTTTCTCGAGAAAAGCATCCGTCACTAATAGCACTTTTTTTCCACCCAGTAATTTGGCTTGCTTTCCTGTTTCTTGAGCTGCCCCTGCTCCCATGAGGTTTACTGTTGGCATGTAATACCCATACACTTGATGAATAACTGACATTTTTGTTTCCTCCCATTTTTTCATTTTGGCGTAAGCCATTAATTTGTTTTTCAACTGTGACACGAACTTTTCCCTATTCAGCATTATCACTTTTGCTTATCTTTTATTCATTGCAAAAGTCATGCCAACAGTCTGAATATTTAGTAATTAAATTCACAAGGCAATTTCTTCCTCAGAATAAAGGCTCTGTGTAATTAATTCTGATTTTATATGTAATTTGAAATCCTATAACTGATCTAATTTGATGCACATTGCCCGACACAGTATTCTATTTCGGCACACTCTTCTTGCAATATTTAGTACAATATGCCATAAAAATAAAACAAAATGGATTAAATTGCAGCTCACAATTTAATCCATTTCATATAAACCCCGTTTACGTGTGGTTTACTGTATGGTTTAGATATTTTAACCGATATTCAGAACCCACCTTACACATTAAATTCAAACAACCATAACTTTGTTCAAAACGAAACACGTTATCTAAGGGTATTCCCAGTACATGGCATAATATAACTCTATTTACACCTGCATGCCCAACTATTAAAATTGTTGTCTCATCGGATTGGGTAAGGCTTTCAAATACGGGAATCACTCTTTTGTAGCAGTCAGAAAAGCTTTCCCCCTTCGGCGGGCTGTAATTTGCAATTTCTTTACCACGTTGCTTAAATTCCGCAGGATACTTCGTTCTTATATCAGAAAACAATTCTCCGTCCCAATCGCCCATATTCAATTCCCGTAGCCCCACGTGAGCTACGGGAATAATTTGATGGGCAGTGGCGATGATGTCTGCTGTTTGTTGCGCTCTCCTTAAATCACTACAATATATCTCATCCAAGGGTACCTGACAGAACAGATCTTTCAATAAGGCGGCCTGCGTCTTTCCCTGAGCACTTAAGGGAAGGTCCAATTGCCCAATATAGCGTTTGTCTCTTCCTAGGCCGATATCGCCATGTCTGGCTAAATAAATATGCTTTTTATCCATTGTTCTTTGAGCTCATCTCGTTTTCCCGTTCTGATCCAACTCTCTTTGAACTTTTATCAGCTCACTGAGAATGCTTACAGCTATTTCTTCCGGAGTTTCTGCCCCAATTTTTAGACCGATTGGAGAATACAGTTTTTGCAACGCTTCACTGGAAACCCCTTCCTCTTCCAATTCAGCGATCAAGGCTTTAACCCTCTTGCGGCTACCAATCATGCCAATATACGAGGCCGGTTGATAAATCACTTTCCGCAAACACACTTTGTCATAACGATGCCCCCTTGTAATAATTACAACAAACGTTTGTGGATTGATATTGATAGCATCTAAGGCTCGTTCAAAATCATTGCATATAATCGTATCCGCGGTACTGAAGCGGGCAGGATTAGCAAAGGAGGGACGATCATCGACAACAGCCACCTCATACCCTACAATTTTGGCCATAGTTGCGAGAGGAAGCGCAATATGTCCTGCGCCCAAAATTAACAACTTTACAACCGTCGTTGGGGGCTCAACCAATAATCTGTACGCTGCCTTCGTCACTGAGGTCTCACACAACTCAAACTCTGAATCTAAACTAATGAGTACTGGCTGGCATCGTCTTCCCCCAGTCTTCGCACTCTCTAGAGCAACTCGATTCAGTGCTTCTAAGCTCAGATCCCCTAGGACGTCTCCATTATTCTGGACGAACAGTTTTTTCCCGATCAACCGTTCCTCAGTCGCTTCAATCACTGTGACAAGTGTAGGATTGGCAAAACTCTCTAACGCTGAGAGATACTCTTGGTGAAGATGGGTCTGTTCGATGGGGCTTTGAGTACCTAAATAATCAATAAATAATCCCATGATTCCCCCGCAAACCATTCCCTCCTCCTGAGCAATATCCGCGGTCATATTTAAGTAAAATATTTTAGAGCTGTGTGCTCCCAAGACATTAAAGGCCTCCCGTCGGGCCTCGGCCTCCCCACATCCTCCACCGATCGTGCCAACCGTCGTCCCGTCCGCAAAAACTAACATTTTAGCTCCAGGCTTGCGAGGCGTTGACCCCAGCACACTGGTTACTGTGATTAGGGCCGCATCTAGGTTTTGGTCAAATACTTTTTTAAGCCCAAGGTATACTTCTTTTTCCATTAGCGTTGTCCCCCTAGATCAGCCTTCCAAAGGTCCTGTAAAGGCATCTTTATTAGTTGTTCTATTCTTGTCTGGATTCTTTCAGCATTGCTCAACCGCTGCCTGATCTTTCTGAAAACTTCTTGATCATTCTTGTGTTGCTCCAGAGGGCCAGAGAATCTGGCCTGGAGTGTAATAATTTGGTCTTCCATAACAAGTTTATCCGCCAAATAGACGATTTCCTTTTCTGTTAAGGGTTGGTCAGGGTTCAGGCAAATATCCATATGTTCGGCTACAATGTTCGCTACCTCTGGATAATTCACGAGCATTCTGGCTCCTGCTTGGGCATGGTGTAGTTCGCCTTTGGCCAAGTCATGGAGCAGCGCGGCTGTCCGTATTAAGTCAAGGTTCATTGGACAGCCAGACCGAATTAAATAGCTCCCCATAGCACAACTTAGCTGGGCAACCTGCTTACAGTGATTAATCACCTTGACTGGAGTGTTGGCACTTTTGATGATTGCATAACATTCTTCTTCTGAGGGTACCTGGATATCACCACAATATTCCAACATCATATGGTAATCCTCCAGTGTGTCCATGTCAAGCAAAATCCCTTGATCAACAACATCGACCTCTAGGGCGTCATGTTCAAACTGTTCTAACATGGCCCTCATTCCACCCGGTTTATTCCAAGTTAGCACTTCGTTAATATAACGTCTGGAAATTAAAGGGGGGTGTCCTCTCTTCCCCTGAAAGGAGGGATAGATAATTCCATATTCGGTTGAAAAGAATGCCTTCTGAAGGGTTTCTAAGGTATGCCTGTTCACGATCGGATTATCGACGGGCAAGAGAAAAAAGCCCACTACCTCAGGGGGGAGGCTTTTAACCCCAACGGTAACTGAGGAGAACATTCCTTCGGCAAAATTGGGGTTCACTATGGCCTGAACCCCAAGTCTATCTAAGACAGGCAGCAATTCGTTCGCTCGATGCCCTACCACCACCCTGATATCCTTGATCCCTCTATCTAGAAAACTGTGTACAGCTTGTTCCAATACAGTACTCCCACCCAGCGGTAGAAGCGGCTTAAAGCGTTTCATTCGAAAAGAGTATCCTGCCGCAACTATGATTGCTGCTAATAAATTTTTCCCCGTCTTACTCTCTTGTTCAATCAGCACTCTAGACACTCCCTCTCTTGTCTTGAATCTGTCGTTTAGTGGTACCCTTTTTGGCTATTACTTCAGAGCTTGATACAAGATAATAGAACACTCTCAAGCTACCGTTCTGTCTAGCATCCCTTACGACTGGAATTTTATCTAAAGCCTGTTGAACATTTCTTTTTGCTTCCCAGGTAACAGGTCCCTTTAACCGAACATCGAGTTGTAACTGGTTTTCTTTTTCTTGTATCCCCTCGATCAGAATTACCTCGAAATCGAGAACATTGTCCAGCGCAAACAAAACCTCATCGAAGTCCGCCATGGTCAGGTAATCAGCCTCTGTCAGATAAACACGATCTCTGGACTTTATCAGTTCCAGTCTCTTCAAGACCGTATGACACTCACAAGGGCCTGGAATGAACCTTGACCTGTCACCAGTGCGATAACGAATCAAGGGCATCGCAGACCGGGTCAAAGTCGTAAAGACTATCTCACCTAGTTGCCCGTCCTTAACGGGCAGTCCCGAAGTGGGATCGATGATTTCGATATAGAGGTCTGCTTCCCGAAGGTGGTAACCACAGAAACCCTCACATTCCAGTCCGACGCCCAGTCCCATCTCAGTCATGCCATAGTGATTGAACACCTTACATCCCCAGGCCTTTTCAAGTTCTTGCACAATAGCCCGGGGTACATAATCTGTACTCAATAATACACTTTTCAAACTCAGGGAGGGAGAGTGGCCCTTTGAATCTTTAAACCTAGCTAAGCCCAGTACTTGAGTGGGTATCCCGACTAAAACGTTGATATTTTCGCGTGTAATTTGCTCTAGGGTTGCCTCCGGGTCAGTAACCAGACCGTGGACTATCCCTGTTGCTCCCGCTCTTTCTAGACCTAAGCGCAGTAAATCCCCGACACTTCCCGGTAGTTCTCCTGGTAACAAAATCAAGACCCTGTCTTTAGGCTTTACTAAGGTTAATATTCCATGATGGAAGAAATCGATGGTCAACTCTTGATCTGCCTCAGTAAAGAACAGACGTTTAGGCTTTCCCGTAGTGCCAGAACTCTGTAACGTGACGATCCTGTTGATCTCATCTTGGGAAACACACAAGAAATCAAGATGATTGTCCTTTAAATCTTCGGACGTGGTAAAGGGTAGCTTTACAAGGTCTTGAAACCTTGATATCTTCGAATCTAGTCCTGAGTACAATCGTGTATAGAACCTGCTTTTACCGTTTACCCAGTCCAGCGTTTCTTGCAGTTTGACTAACTGGTAGTCCTCGATTTGCTTTCGAGTTAAAATGCCTGAACTTTCTCCGGTAATTTTGCGCTTGATCCAAGGTTCCAACGAGGTGGTTTTGATACCCAAACCTATCTCCCCCTCCGATAAATTGCGTGGCCAAACTTATCGGTGAGATTATAAGCGCAAAAGGGGATTAACTTGCCTTCTGGGCTTACCACATGTATGCAACAATTTTTTAAGCGTTCAAGATCTAAATTCCATACATCTTGGAAGGCCATACCGCTGATGGAAAAGGCATAGGTTTTTAGCTGTTGAATTAGATTGTCCCAAGAATTGGTGCAGGGAGACTGAAGGGTTAACTTTTCTGCGCCCGACCACTGCCGGGCCACGAAGGTTCGCGTTTTTCGAGCTAACTCATCCGCTCGCTCTGGTCCGGTACAACACGAACTGTTGGTCATAGTCTTCAGACTTCCATCCGGTTGTCTCGTAAAATTGCCGCTAAAGGAACAGCGGCCATTGTGGGGTTTCAGGTTAGCTGCTTTGATGAGCCCATCCGTCTGCTCCTCGATCGCTTGAATGACTTCTGGGAGGGTGAACCGATCTTCATCTATCGGTTCTTGGGGAATTCTGCCGAAATAACTTACGGGTTGAAAGTGAACACCTCGGACAGTAGGATGATTTTCTAAAGCAAACTTAATGATTCCTCCGATATTATGAGTGTTGATACCTGGAATCAAGGTAGGTACTAACACTACTCCAATCTCATATTGAGTACAATTTTCTATGGCCTTGATCTTAACATCAAAGAGCCTACGCCCTCTAATCGCCTGATATATCGGGTCCTCCGTACCGTCAAACTGTAAAAACACGGAGCTAAGACCTGCCTCCTTCAACTGGCTCAAAAAGAAGGGATCTTCAGCAAGTCGCAGACCATTCGTATTGAGTTGGATGAAGTTAAACCCTAGCATCCTTCCCATAGCTACTATTTCCGGCAGGTCGTTTCTGAGTGTTGGCTCGCCGCCGGATAACTGAATATTAACAGGACCACTCGTAGCCAAGACGTTTTTATACCACCCTTCGATCACCTCCAAGGAAGGCTCATCAAGCTCCGTTCCCGCATTAGCAAAACAAAAGCGACAGTTAAGATTACAACGCTGCGTAACCTCTATCAAAGCCGTACAAGTCGTTTGGTTATGGTTTTCGCATAAGCCACAATCAAAAGGACAGCCTTTCTCAACTTGGGTAAAACACTCCTTGGGTGGGGTTGGGATCGTAGGCCTAACCCATGAATCCCATTGAGGGCTGCCACGCCAAAGCAGGGTTCGATAGTCCCCATGTTCGGGGCAACGTTTCACAAGATAAACCTTTTCTCCCTCAAACACTCTTTGAGCGGGAATCCTCTGCAAACATTCCGGACACAAACTCTCTGTCGTGGAAATCAAACCCTCGTCCATACCTTCCATGTGCTATCCCTCTCTAATTGCAACTATCATCCTTTTTGGGCGATCAGTTGAAAATATCCCATCTTCGCTTGTTTAATCGCAGCCTGAGCCAAGCTAGGATCAACTGCGCCTGAGCACGAAGAAGACTTAAGCCAAAACTCGGTCATCGAGCCGTGGGTCATAATTAGGTTAACCGTTAATTGGGTCAAGAGGTTCGTATGATCACTCCAATTGACGATGTTGAACCCTTGTCCGACAAACTTATTAAGTAACTGCTCCTTGGGCAACGCTCTGCGTAGACATGAATCGAGATTGAGTTCCTGAAGGGGTTTGAGCCCTTCAGGATTTCGAGCATATACATCATTGATGATCAACCATCCACCCGGTCTGAGTACCCTGAAAATCTCCTTGAGGACCTGATCCAAGTCCTCCATCACGGACAAAGTACACTCCGCCAACACCCCGTCCAGGTAGTTAACCGGAAAGGGTAGATCTTCTCCCCGCCCTCGAATCAAGTTTAGATCTGGATTGTTCTTATTTCCAAGCTCTAACAACCTCTCTGAAGGGTCTAAACCTATGGCCTGAAGCTGATAAAGAGAAGCCAAACGTTCTACAGTTGCACCGCTGCCGCAGCCCACATCTAAGACCCTAGCACCCGGGAGAAAGTCGCAACCTTTGACACCCAGATCCGTTAAGAAGAACCCGCCCGGTCTTAACGTATCCCCTGTAGCAAGGCGCAAAATGTCACTTTCATATAATTTAAAAACATTGTTTTTCACAATTCATCCACTTCCAAGTCTCTAACTTCCAGCTTCAAAACTTCCGACGTCTGACGTCTGACCTCTGACCTCTGCCTTCTGTCTTAGTCCTCGTCCTCTGACTCGGGGTCTTCTGAATAAACCGCCAAAAGCTCTTGCACCTTACTAAAGGTCGCAGAAACAATATTGCCACATTGCACAGGATACTCATTGCCCTCATCCAGAGAACGATCTAATATCCCATCGCAATCGCTACTTCCATGGGTGTTTTCAAACCACTCCATCAAGTCATTGATCATCCGATTGATTTTGGCATGACCCATTTCGCTGGGGGTTCCCTTGCCAACGTTTAAGCCAATTAAACATGCCCCCCCGGTAAGTGCGCCACACGTTTTCCCCGACCGTCCTATTCCTCCACACAGACCCTGCATTGCTTTAACCAAGTCAGGGTTTTCCTTGCCTTGTTCCTCCAAACCGAGGATTAACAGGATTTGGCTACAGCAAAATCCCTGAGTGGCCAATTGAAACATATGAAAGGCATCGACTGCCATCTTACTCCCCCCTACTTATCCTCGAGGCTTTGTTCAACTTCGAACATCTTGCCTAAAGCTAGCGCCTCCGTGATCAATACTAAACCACAGTTAAGACATTTTAGTTCTTCCACCACAAAATCATTACCTAAATAAGATGCCTTTACCGAACCCCGCTGGAGTTCTCCACCACATTTCCCACACTTCCAAAGAATTTTCTCTATCTGTTTCGGTGTGTTATTCATGAGCTTCCTCCATAATTTCCATTCGATGGCTATACACATTGAACACCACAAAATCCTGTCCCTGTGGCTGATATTCAACCCAGTATGTCACCCTGAGCGGGCGGAAATTCGCTAAACTGTGACCATTATCCGGGTCTATGAACTTTCTTCCTGTTCGTTCCGCATACTCTATTACTTGTTGAATATCTTCAATCAAAATATGCCGGTTTTCCATAATCTCCTGAACTCTAGCATCTAACTGAAGGTTAATCCGCATATAAGCCTCCTCCTTTTCCAGCGGAGCTTCTGTCCACAGCGAGTGCAACAACCTTCGTTTTAATTTTGCCCGGTTTTCATGCCGATAGGAAAATCCAACACTAGGCCTTGTTGCCGCCTGATCAAGATCAGTCCCAAACATTAGATCTAATAAATGTAACGTTCGTTTACCTTTGGCTGCAAAATTATCTCGGCACATGGCACAATAGGCTACATAGTCTGTTGTGCTTTCATTGATTCGATCTTCCACAATCTTCTTCGCCAATTCCGGATTAGCGAAGGAGGTCAGCCCTCCAAAACCGCAGCACTTGGTTCGTTCTTTGCTGTAGGGCAATTCTTCAATTTCATACCCTAACCTAGTTAAAATGTGTCGGACCGCATCATGGATGACTGGTTCATGCCTCGTCGTACAAGCATCTTGCACCGCCACTTTGCCCTCACTCACCTTGGCACCTTGAACAGGCAACTCCAAATCAGCCATTAACTCCCACAGAGAGACAACTTCCGGAAACTTTCCATGGAACATGCTGTGACAAGTAGAACAGGCTACGATGATTTGCGGTTTGCCTAAGCGTTCCCATTCCCCCACCAACACCTCCATATTGCTTCGAAACAGGTCTTGCTCACCTGCCCAATCGGCTGGAGCACCGCAGCAACGCAACATGAGGGCTACTCCTCCGGAAAGCTGTTTTGTTAAATAATCGTAAACTTTTTCAACCTGTTCAGGAGAAGAGCCACTTAATTGGCATCCCGGAAAGAAAACATACTTACTGGAATTGTGACCGGGTTGATGTCTGGTCACAGCAAATTCTTCACTGTTGTTAAAAGCCATATCCCGCAAGGCAAAATCATGGGCTGAAGGGGGCATTTTCCCTTTGCTCACCATGCTCTCTCGAGTTGCTTTACAGGTCTCCCCGAGGTCTAGTCCTTGAGGACAAACTACAGCGCACTGCCCACATAAACTGCAGGAATTAATCATTTTATTTCCGTGGCGCATGCCCATGACGATCGTATCATTATTGTAAATCTGTCTTAAGTACTTTTTGGGATAACTACCGTATTCTTGCATATATTTACAGGCCTTCACGCATTCGAGGCATTGACAATCCAGGCACCTACCTGCCTCCTGAATCGCTTCTTCGGGTGTGTAACCCGTTGTTGCGTTACTCATTGCCACCGCTGGCAGAGGGGGTATCCCCTTCGTATTGACAAATAATTTAGTCTCCATAGGCCCCTCGCCTTCACGGGAGGCAGTTAAGGAAACGCCCTGCAAATATCTATCCATGGAAACGGCGGCCTTACGGCCATCGGCAACAGACCTAATGGGGGAATCATTCCCCATTAGGGTACCACTAAATATTCCCAGGATCTGTGTGGCACACGTGACTGGATCGACCCACAACTGTTCACCCAAAAGCTCCCTGACTTCTTCCGATTGCTCTGCAAGGCCAAGATACACTACATTAAACTCTTCTTGAAGCTTGGCTAAATTCTGCCCAGTTATTGCAGTTTTTAACTCTATTTGAACGTTAAGCCGGTTCAGAACGGACAGTTCCTCGACAATAATCTCTGGGGGTAATTGGTCTTCCGGGAAATTCCACAGATTTCCGCCAAGACGATCTGCCTTCTCAAACAAGCTAACCTTATATCCTTTTTTAGCCAAGTCATAGGCTGCTGTCAGACCTCTTAGTCCGGATCCTACGACTGCAACTGTCTGACTTTTTTGGGGAACTATCCCTGCCTTAGCTGTTTTTCTAGCTTGGTTTTGCACGCAAAATCTCTCCAAGGCCGAAATAGCGATCGTTGTTCCTACCTCTTTACGTTTACAGACATCTTCACAAGGGTGATCACAAATCCGGCCAATAATACCGGGAAAGGGCTGTTTTTTTTGTAAGGTTGTTAAGGCACTTTTCAAGTCCTGATTTCGAATATCCAGCATCAATTTCCGAGCATCTACGTGGATTGGACAACCTGCTGTACAAGCAGGGGGATTCTCCTGAGTACACTTATCCTCTTGTCTTTTTAATTCGTCCTGATCCATCAGCAACACCCACTTCCATAAAGTTAATGCACTGTTAATGTGGGTATAAACACAGGGAACCTGCAATTGACAAAACCAATTTGAGGTTCCCTGCGCCAAAGGTTTCAACTTATTACTTAATTCTTAGCCTTAAGCCCTGCAAGAACTTTTTCTGGGCGGGCAGGTAAGTGAGTTATCCGTACCCCGCTAGCATTGTAAATGGCATTAATAATTGAAGCATGGGGAGATGTCAGCGGCAATTCTCCCGAACCTGCAGCGCCGAACGGACCATGAGGTCTATAGGTTTCTACATAGTGGAGTTCAATATTATCCGGAGCATCTTTGATAAACGGTAATCCACAGCCGACCAAATCAGTGTGTTTCTTCAGGTCTTCGAAATCTTCACTTAGGGCAAGGCCGAGACCTTGAACCAATCCACCATACAGTTGTCCATCGACAACCAGTTTATTGGCAATTTTGCCCACATCGGCAACCATCGTCATCTTAACAACTTCAGTTTTACCAGTTGTCATATCCACTTCGACTTGAGACAAGAAGGCACCATACATATAAACTGCAAATGGATTCCCTTGTCCGGTCTCAACATCGCATTCCTTAGCAGGCGCAGTCCAAGCACCTTGGAAGAATACCGGTAACTTTTCGGCAATCATTTCATCATAGGTGCGGAAGCTCCCATCCGCTCTCGTAACCCCTTTCACCAGCTCTTCGCAAGCGACTCTGGTGGCATTACCGACCAATACTTGAGAACGACTTCCTCCGGCAGGTCCGCTGTTGGGAGTTTTCGCCATATCATTCATCACAAGTTTGATATCTTCCGGTTTAATTCCTAACGGACGCAAAGCCTCATGAGCAGTCGCTAAGGTTCCCATATCCGCGCCTTGGCCATGATCTTCCCAAGACGTATAAATTGTAACGCCTTTTTCGGTTAGCTTCGCATTGACCGCAGAA
>JAJYAS010000824.1 GCA_021779415.1 Bacillota bacterium | reverse complement strand
TTATCGATACGATGTGATAAACGAACTGAACAAGGTTCGAATATCATATTGGTACTGATTGATGGGACAAATTTCTTTCTCGATGCCAAAGAGTTTGTAGACTGCGATTCTTGCTGCTCGGACAGAGTATTCTTCCGTAAAGACCACATCATCCGGAATCTCGCAGAACTGACCGACGAGAGCAAGATTCGTTGACCCTTCTGGCACAACCTGTGGTCTATCGCCAATCGCTCTGGGCATAAATTGAGAAGTGATGAACGGCATCATGCACGGTATACAATTGGCAGACTCGATAATTGCTGCCTTATCCTCATCGAATTTCAGGTGCCCCAACAACTCCGTCAGAATCTCCTCACCCGTACAGTCGCTCATTTTCTTCTTCACATAATCTCCGACGTTGTCAGGATATAGTCCATACCCCCAGAAGACGTTGACATTTTCCGGCTGGTTTAGGAAGTGCGGTTGATGAGCCAGCACGATGGACATAAACCAACTCGAATCCTTGAAGGTCACCAAAGCCCCCGAGCCCGCTTTATTGCGTGAGAATTTTTCCATTAAGTCGAAAAACCTGGAATCCTGACACGTAACTGTGAAGGATTCCCACTTGGACCCGTCGATGTCTTCATCAAAAGAGGAGGGGTTCCCTAAGCCGGGCTTTTTCCCAGCAATAGTGTCCCATAGTTTCCAGGAGTTACCCTTACCCTTCAGAACAGGCGCTTCGGTCATGGAACCCAGGCTATAACCATCCGTCATAGACCCATTCGTGACAATCACTCGATCCCCGTCATTGACCGTGATCACGCCCTGTTCGTCCTCTCGGGTATAGTGAATCCCTGTGACTGTGATGCCGTCCGAATCCTTAAAATCCAAATCGGTTACCGTGCATTTCATGTTGAAGTCGACCTCATGTTGATCTAAATACTTTTTCAAAGGAAGAATGATCGAGTCGAACTGATTATAAGGAGTTCTTGTCACGCCTTCCAAGGTCTGAATTCTGGGAAATTCATGCATGAAGCGAATCATATAGCGTTTGAATTCTACCGCACTGTGCCATGGCTGAAAGGCAAAGGTGGTCGCCCACATGTACCAGAACTTCGTTGCGAAGAAATGCGGGCCAAACCAATCGTTGATTCTAGCCTTCCCCATTTTCTCCTCAGGGGTAATAATAAGTTTGGCCATCGCCAGACGATCACTGAGATCAAAACCCATAGACATGACGTCTTCAATCTCCGCATCCTTATTCACCAGTCTCGCTTTCGAATGGGTGGGATGTGCCGTATCGAACTCTACAATTTCCGCTCGCACGGATTTATCGGGATTGCTCAGGGAAGGTATAGAACTTAACAGTTCCCAGGTATTTTCATACACTTCATCGTTCAGCATTCTTCCGCCGCGAATCACATAGCCTTGTTCTGGATTTCCGGCCCCATCATTGCTTCCCCCGACAATCTTCATTTCTTCAATAATATGAATAGACTTGCCTGGAAAACCGCCATCTCGAATCAAATAAACTGCACCAGCGAAGGAAGCTAATCCCCCACCGACAAAATACACTTGCTTGTTTTCATAGTCTTTCTTCATCATAATCCCTCCAGCTTTTTTGTCTGCGCTCCTCAGTGGTAGCTGACACCTTATTTATACTGTTTTATGATCTAAAAGACTATGAACAATAAAGCTAAGATGTTTAAAACTCTTACATAGTCTAAGAATTGTATGAAAAGAAGCAGCAACAACCCCGTTGTTACTGCTTCTTTTCATATCGTTGCAGTGCACTGGCGAAATTCCCCTCCACCAACTCACTTAGCTTTTCGATTATCACTTCGGGCTTTTTCTTCATCTCTGTTTTCATCCATTGAATCACCAAACCTATAAAGGCCAGTGTATAGAAATCAGCCATGAAGGTTTTATCCTCGTCTTTAACGTTCATGCCTTGAGATACTTCATTGACCACTCCCATAAGCAAGTCAAACGAAATCGAATGAAGAAAAGAGTCGAGATGATCTCTCCCTAAAGAATTGAGCGTATTGAGACAAAATGCCTTGTTCTTCTCGATATACAGGAAGATTTTTAAAAAACCATCCTCCCAGGTTGTATACGTCTTGTAGCCAGCTATACTCTCAACCGCTTCTGTTTTATAGATCCATCCCAATAAATCAAAGATATCTTGAAAGTGATAATAGAAGGTTTGCCGATTAAGCTCGCAATCATCCACAATTTCTTGAACCGTAATTTTGTTCAAAGGAACCTTTTCCATTAAGCGCTTTAAAGAGGTTGCCAGCGCTTTTTTGGTCAGAGACGCCTTGGGCATTCTACTCCCACCTTTTATGAGTAAACTAAGTACTTCCTCTCCTTAGAACGTTCAAATGAAAATTGAGATTCGTACACTCTCCATAGTATAACACAAAGAGAGATTGGGAAGCGCAGGGACGGTTCCTGTGCTTCCAAGCATAGCAAGTAGATCGTTTGCAAATACTATAAGACCAACGTAATTTTAGTTTTAGAAAGGAAGCATTAGATTTGGCAAACGATCACCCTGCTCAAGCTCAGCCTTCAAAAATGTCGGCCTTTTCATTGACCATGTTAGCCTTAGGGAGCATTATCGGCGCAGGAATGTTCCTAGGTGTCGGCTTAACCATCCAACTTGCCGGTCCTTCAATTATTATTGCCTATGCCATTATGGGAATCTTAATGTATTTTAATTTATCCTTTTTGGCGGAACTTTCCTTGCTTGACCCGG
>JAJYAS010000823.1 GCA_021779415.1 Bacillota bacterium | reverse complement strand
ACATTGATGCAGTTGTTTTCAAGTATGCAAAGAGCAGGTACATCTCCGCTTATCTTCGCAACATAACAATCCGTTATGTTGCTGTCGCTAATGTTTATCCCCCTAAGCTGTTCCATCATGCTTTCCTCATCAACGGGGAAGGTGATGTCGATGCTATAGTTATCGCGATATGCACCGTTTTTGAGTTCGGCAATAATCATCTTGTACAAATCCTTTCCTTAATAGAGTTGGAGAAATAAAAAAAGCGGCTGCATCTTTTTAAAATAGACCCTGTAAAATGGACAGTGAAAAAAAGAGGTTAAATACCATTTTGAAACTGACCCTGTTTTACAGGGCCTTTTTTGTTGTGTTATATTCTCATTACTAGGAGTTGGTTTATATGGGGAAAAATCATTTCACTGAAGAACAGGTGGCAGAATTAAGAATAAATCCTTATGTTAAAAATGTCAGCGAAAAAGCTATTACCTATACAGATGAGTTTAGACGGCTGTTTTTCATTGAGTACAAAAACGGGAAACCACCATCTATAATTTTGAGAGAACTGGGGTTTAGTCCACATGTTCTTGGGAAAAGAAGAATTGATCGTTTTGTCCTCAATGTTAAGAAATATGAAATACGCCAAGATGATTTTACAGATTTGCGAAAAGGAAATTCTGGCAGACCCCAAACGAAAGATTTAACGTCTGAAGAAAGGCTCGCCAGATTAGAACACCAGATCAAATATTTAAAACAAGAAAATGAGTTTCTAAAAAAAATCAATTTTCTAGACAGGCAAGCGCAATGGAAATCCAAGCAAAATCAGAGGAAAAATTTAAAATCATCAGACAAATGACACTAAGAGATAATAATTTGCTGAATATTAGCTGGTTATGTGAATATGCGGGAGTATCCAGATCTGGGTATTATAACTGGATTGCGTCTGAAGAATCAAGGCGTAAAAAACAGGAACAGGACAAGATAGATTTCGAAGTTGTTTTGTCGGCATATCAGTATCGCGGATACGCCAAAGGAAAACGTGGAATTTATATGCGGTTATTAAACATGGGCATACGGATGAATCAGAAGAAAATTAGCCGCCTGATGAAACAATTTAATCTACGATGCCCTATTAGAAAAGCAAATCCATACCGTCGAATGGCAAAAGCCTTAAAGACAAATAATGTTGCTGAGAATCTTGTTAATCGTGAATTTAAACACCACGGTCCTAGAATGGTGCTGTTAACAGATATTACATATATTCTTTATGGAAATGCACAGAAAGCCTATTTATCAACTATCATGGATGCATTCACAAAGCAGATACTTGCTTATGTGGTAAGCGATTCTTTAGAGGTCGATTTTGTTCTTGAAACAGTAAATATATTGATACATGACCATGGAGTGTCCTTAAGCAAGGAGACATTTATTCATTCTGACCAGGGATGCCATTATACCAGCATAAAATTTCAGGAACTGGTTCAGAAAAAAGAATTGCGTCAATCCATGTCAAGAAGGGGAAACTGCTGGGACAATGCCCCGCAGGAATCTTTCTTTGGGCACATGAAAGATGAAATACACCTTGAAAGATGCAATACCTTTGAAGAATTAAAACGTGAAATATATGACTACATGGATTATTACAATAATGATCGTTATCAATGGGACTTAGCAAAACTATCCCCCAATCAGTATGCAGCATATATAGAAACGGGAGAATACCCGATAAAGGTTTAATGATTAAAACCTTGGGGGCTCTGCCCCCACCCCCCCGAGGTTTAACGCTTTGGTTTTCCAGAGGACGTAAAAAGGACGGTGCAAGCCGCAACGTCCTCTGCCAAACCTCATACCCCGCTCAGGTCGCTCCTCAGCGTTGCCCTATCCTGAGTATGAGTAAAAGCACTTGAAATATTAATTATGTGCGTTTCCACCAAGCAACGCTATTGCGTCGCTAACTAACTTGCGCAATTGAGTTGTTTCGCCTTGTAGTTCTAAATAACTATCTTGCAAAGATTCATAGCGTAGCCTTTGACGTTCTTCTTTGGGAGGTACACTTACATCAAGTGCACCTTGTTCATACTGATAAATGAACTTTCGTATTTGTTCATACAAGTCTTGCTCGCTCCATTGATACGGAAAAGGCTCTTCTTCGTAAGTGGCTAGCAAGTATGCTTCAAGTAGTTTATCAATTCGGTCACCCCATTGACGGAACATTTCATTTAGAAATTTAACTGTTAATGTCATGATCTTATCAATATGATTTTTAATTAAAAGTACTGGCTATTGTAGCGATTAAGATACAACAGCCAGTACTTTTGTGTCATATCGCCTCCATGACAACAAGGATATTAAAATATTTCTCGGTTTCAAAGTCCTCTTTTTTAAAATGTCCTTGACATGGGGTCCACTTTAGACTTGGGCGCCTCTTTTATTATAGTGCAAATCATGGTTAGCTCAGTGCAATCGGATAAATTCTTACAGTGGAAGATATTTGTAGAAATAAGCTGGAAATTACAAATTACGAGTACAAACTGTCTCTCTAGGGGTTGCATTAAGGAGTGTAATTAGTTATGATTTTAGGGATACTAATTTCTCTTAACTAATTAAAAAAGTCACAAGCGCAGATCAGGGGGAAAATAGCAATGGTTAATAAGGAGAGCCAATCCGTTAGACTATTCTTTATGGGCTTAAGTATTGCATTGGCCGGAGCGGGACTCATCTTGGGAACAATCTTAATTTCACAAGGTGGGGAGTGGATTCAAA
>JAJYAS010000822.1 GCA_021779415.1 Bacillota bacterium | reverse complement strand
AGCTCAAGAAGTTATTACTCATGCTATTTATCCTCCCTTAAAACCTTTCGCCATAACTCCCCAGCTACTTCATATGAATCCCCATTTTCTAGCTCTCCATATTTTTCTTGAGCTGCTTGCCAAACATTTTCGAACGTTACCTGTAGTCTATCTTTCCAATGGCGCCAAACTTGCTGACGAAGACGTTCCTTACGGCGCTCATCCCTTTGCCCAGACTCCAACATATACAATTGATGGGCCTCGATCTTTTCTCGCAAAGTCTCCAGCCCGTTTTGGTCAATAACGCTCGTTAGGACGACAGGTGGGCGCCAAGCTTTCCCGTCACAATTTAAGTTTAACATCATTTCAATATCATTCTTCATGCGTTCCGACCCTGGTAAATCTGATTTATTAATCACAAAAACATCGGCGACTTCCATAATCCCTGCTTTAATAGCCTGAATTCCATCCCCGGTCCCCGGGTTAAGTACGACCACGACTGTATCTGCAATTTGCATAATTTCTAGTTCAGATTGACCGACTCCAACCGTTTCTAAAAGAAGCCGACCATAGCCTCCGCCCTCTAAAATACGCAAGACATCGGACGTAGAACGCGTGACCCCCCCTAAATGTCCACGAGTTCCCATGCTTCGGATAAAGACATCCCGATCTGTCCCATGAGCCTGCATACGAATCCTATCTCCCAAAATAGCCCCACCAGAATAGGGACTACTAGGATCGACAGCTACAATCCCAACCCTTTCATCCTTATCGCGATAAAGTTTTGTCAAAGCCTCAACTAACGAACTTTTTCCCGCTCCTGGAGGCCCTGTTATTCCTACAACCATCTGTTGTCCAGTTTGTTTTAGGACAGCACGCATAATATACTCTCGCTCAACATCGTCTTCGACCCAAGAAATCAGTTTGGCTGTGGCCCTACGATCTTTGTTAAAGAGGCGTGTCAGCCATTGGTCCAATAGTTCTTTATTCAAAATTCCATCCCTGCCTTTGCCTCTACCCCACGTTGATAAGCATGCCTTTGCTCAGTCATTTCAGTGACTGTATCTGCGATTGCTATAATCTCGGGTGCCGCATACCGTCCGGTCATAACCAAATTGAGGCGAAGGGGTCTATTTCGCACTAAATCTAAGACCTGCTCAACTGATAATAATTTGTAGGCAACTGCAACGAGGATTTCATCAAGTACAATAAGGTCAAACTTATCCTCTTCAAACCATTGTTTGGCAAGTTTAAGCCCTTCTTGGGCCATCTGAATGTCCACTGGATCTGGATTTTCGTACGAGACAAAGGATTCCTGCCCTGACTGTACCAAGGTAAAGTTGGGAAACAAGTTGGCTATTTTCACTTCTCCGTAGTTCTTACTTCCCTTCATGAATTGAAGAAATCCAACGGTTTGGTTATGTCCAAGCGCTCTCATGCATAGTCCCAAAGACGCTGTTGTCTTGCCTTTGCCATTCCCAGTATAGACCAGTATAAGTCCTGACACCCCCTTACCCCCTTTCTCTTTAGTTAATTTGTAATTCCTTCCTCCTTAACTTAATAAATGTGGCACAAGTTTCAGAAGGTTATAACCCTAATTGTCAAAAGGTTTGTCCTCCATAGCGTCAACCTATGTCTTTAAGTTTGCCCTCCTTATTTTGTCTAATTTTTGACACCTTTGATCAGTCTATTCCGAATATATTGAATTATATATGCAATTATTATACCATTGATTATATTATTATTGTTATAATGTTCATTCTTTTTTAATCGCAAGGGTTGCGGCCCCATTGCCTTTGGGAATGTTGAAAATGCCAATATTCTCAAAATGTACACTCTCGTATACTTTTAGAGGCTTAGACTTAAAAATCTGCATTAGTGCCTTGACTTCGGAAGCATGTCAACAAACAGATACGTGTACCCATTTGTTGACATAAAATCCAATTGGAGTTATAGTGTATTAAGTGATATAATACACTTGTGCAGGTAATCTACCCAGGGGAGGCGCGAGGTTGGAAAGTATTCAAGTTGGTGATTTTAGGTTTCTATTGGATTTGTCCAAACCGTTGTATGAACAAGTCTTACAGCATATTCGCCATGCCATTGCCAGAGGGGATGTCCAGTTAGGCACAAAGTTGCCCTCCGTGCGCGACCTAGCGCAACAACTGAAACTCAACCCCAACACTGTGATGCGCGCCTATCAAGAACTCGAACGCAATCGCTTAACGGAAACCCGCCGGGGACAGGGAACCTTTATCACCTCAGATTCTGAAACCGTCAATCAAGTGAAAAAGGCGCTGGCCAGTGAGGCCGTTTTTGCCTTTGTCTCGGCGATGGAAAAACTCGGGATTGATCGGTCTACTGCAGAGTCCCTACTAAAGGAGGTTGCTTGGCATGAGTAATGCTATTGAGATCCAATACTTAAACAAATCCTACGGTTCCAAGAAAGCTCTCGACGACTTATACGTTTCCTTTCCAGAAGGACAAATCACAGGACTTCTAGGTCCCAACGGTGCCGGAAAATCGACGCTTTTCAAAGTCATCGTCGGACTCGTCAAACCGCAATGCGGTAACATTTCGGTTTTTGGTCAACACCCCCACTGGAAGCTAAACGCGGAGATTGCCTACCTCCCTGATCGCGCTAAATGGCACAAAGTCCATACTATTCAACAAGCCTTAACCTATGCTCTCCATGTTTTGCCAGGCTTCGACCTACCACGTGCGCTCCAAATGGTCAACCTCATGAAACTCGATTTGGAT
>JAJYAS010000821.1 GCA_021779415.1 Bacillota bacterium | reverse complement strand
AAACCCCTTCCCTCTTCCGTAACAACCGGGTCTCCTAACCTCTGGCAACAGCAAGCCGGAGTTCTTATAAAACAATATGGCCCTTCACTTATCCAACAGTTTGGTCCTCACTTAGCCCGCAATGTGGGCTATCCCCTCGCTCAGCGTTTTGGACCTCCTCTAGCACGTAAGGTGGGGCTTCCCCTCGCTCAACGTATTGGCGCTCCCCTAGCACGCAAACTAGTTCTTCCTCTCGTTAAACGAGCAGGATTTGCACTTATTCGACGCCTGGGGCTTCCGTTCTAAAATTATGCCCAATTAATAAAAGCTGTTGACCCATCAAAGGTCAACAGCTTTCGCATTAGTATTTGATCAATAGTGTAAACACTCCTCTATTTCACAATCAGAACTGGACATTCTGCTCGTTGGAGGACGCGCTGACTGACACTACCTAGCACAGAACCAGCAATCGGTCCATAGCCGTGACTTCCCATGACGACCAGGTCTATATTTTCTTTTACAGTTTCCTCTAAAATCATGCTTGCAGGGTGTCCTTGCATTTTTATCCTCTTCAAAGGGACATCAGTTACATCCATTCCCTCAAGTGACGCTTCTAATGCAAGCTCCCCTCCTTGTTCGATTTGTTCTGGAGGGACTACAAAACTAGAAGCTACAGCATAACCCCAATACGCATCCGGGATATACGAAACGAAAAGAAGCTCCACTTCCGCGTGAAATGTCCGAGCCAGTTCCAAAGCAGTTTTTAACGCACGACGCGAATATTCCGACGCATCTGTGGGCACCAATATTTTTTTAAACATTATAAAACCTCCTCGCAACCTTTTAAGTGATCGCGTTCTTATGTCTTATGCTAAAAGTATTCTACGCTCGCTATTTAAATCCTTCTTTATTTAAGAGGAATTATAATATTTTTCAGATACTCTCTCTCTGACAGGAGTTTGTAGAAAAATGCAGAATACATAATCAGATGATTTAGTGCTTATTCTAAATTAAGGAAGGTGGACTTAGCGTGAAAAACGAGAAAATGATTCAAGCTGTCAATGATCAAGTAAATAAAGAACTCTTCTCAGCCTACTTTTATCTTGCCATGCAAGCGTATTTCTCATCCCTCAACCTAGATGGGTTTGCCAACTATTTTCGAGTTCAGGTTCAAGAGGAGCGGGATCACGCCTTAGGCTTCTATAATTATCTCAATAAAATCGGCGGGAAGATAACTTTTGCCGAAATCCAAAAACCCCAAAGCGAATTCTCAAGTCCGCAAGAAGTTTTCGAACTCGCTTTAAACCATGAGCAATTTGTTACCCAGTCCATTTATTCCCTCATGAACATTGCCCGGGAAATCCAAGATCATACAACTGAAATTTTTCTCCAGTGGTATATTACGGAACAGGCAGAAGAAGAGGAAAACATGGGTCGTGTTCTGAACAAACTAAAACTTATAAAAGGAGACGGAGCAGGCCTGTTTATGATCGATAGCGAGCTGGCTCAAAGAATCTACACCCCTGCGGTAATTCCCGGGGTAATTATTTAACCACTTCGCATCCCCGTCTACGCAAGTATTTCTTCCTTTCATGGGAAACCTAGCCAAAGGCTGTTGACAAGTTTAAATGTTAACAGCCTTTTCAGTGAATTCAGTAGAGTTCTTTATTTTCCTCGGAACCCTTGCAGACTTAGAATATCCGATGAGTGCTCTTGTCCGCTCCTAATGTGGGAACTACTGTGTTACTTCATTTTGTAGTAAACTAGAGGTAGGAAAGAGGTGAATTTAACAATGCTAGATCAAACTACTAAGAGTTTATTGACTCTTTTTCCTTTTTTGCAGGATGTTCCGACCCCTACTGATGATCTTGCACTAGTTAAACTAAGTGCTGGAATTTGCGCTTTTACTGATGGAGGGGAAAGCACTTCGATCCCATTATTAATCAAGGGTTCGATCAAAATTCTGAAAACAGCTGAATCTGGACGAGAAATTTTGCTCTATCGCATTAAGCCTGGTGAAACCTGCATTATTATGCTCTCTAGCGCATTAGGTAATATCCCCTATCCTGCCACAGCCATCGTTGAACAGGATGTAGAAGCACTTATGATACCAAATGAACTATATCAATATTGGCTACAACATATCCCTGCTGTTCAGACGTTTACTTACCAAAGTCTGGCCCAGCGTCTAGGTACCGTGATGGCTCTCATCGAAGAGATTACATTCAAACGAATTGACATACGCCTTATCCGTTTTCTTTTGGAGCATACTTCAGAAAGGCAGTCCATACTTTACGAAACTCATGAAGAAGTCGCTAGTGAACTGGGAACTGCGCGTGAAGTTATCAGCCGTCTCTTGAAAAACATGGAAAGTGATCATTTGCTAATCCTTTCACGGGGTAAGATTGAAATAACCAATCGTCCTGAATTAGAAAAAATGCTTCTCAATCGGTGACTTTGTCACTGAAGTTTCTTCCGGAAACGTGTATCATTCATTTTAGATAGAGAGAGTCACAAGAAGGAGGAAATTATCATGAAAGTTAATGAAGGAAGTTTGGATAGAATCATTCGAGTTATTCTTGGTCTAATCATTTTTTCTCTATGGTTTGTTCTTCAAGGCAATGCCAAATATCTCGGCTTAATCGGTCTTATCCCCCTTATTACAGCTCTGTTAGGATGGTGTCCCCTTTATACGATCTTCGGCATTAATACCTGCAAGCGAAAATAATGATATAATAAAGACCGCCCCTTGAGTGGGCGG
>JAJYAS010000820.1 GCA_021779415.1 Bacillota bacterium | reverse complement strand
AAACTTAGCGTATTTGAATTTGCAGAATGCGCACTATGCTGCGCAGGAGATTGCCAAAATACCTGGCATGAAGATGGCTTTTTCAGGACCTTTCTTCCATGAATTTGTCATTGAGACGACGATTGAACCTGCTCGTGTCAATGCTTTACTATTAAAAGATCAGATTATCGGGGGACTTGATTTAGCTCGATTCTATCCGGAATTAGATCATCACCTCCTATTCTGTGTGACTGAAACAAAGAGCAAAGCTGATATTGACCGGCTCGTGGCCAGATTGGGGGAAATCCAATGAAAGCATTAGAACCATTAATTTTTGATCTCAGTGCTCCTGGGCGCAGTGCGGTTAGTTTACCTTCGTGTGATGTACCTGAAGTTTCGGTTGAAGCTTTAGTACCTAATTCTTTATTGCGGCAACAAGAACCGCAACTCCCTGAACTAGCTGAAGTGGACGTGGTTCGTCACTTTACTCGCCTTTCGACGTTCAATCATGGAGTGGACACCGGGTTTTATCCATTAGGATCTTGTACTATGAAATATAACCCAAAGGTTAATGAAATGTTGTCCCGTCTGACTGGATTTACAGCGCTTCACCCTTATCAGCCTGAAGCTTTGACTCAAGGCGCTTTGCAGCTAATGGCGGAACTTCAAGAGGATCTCTGCGAATTGGCTGGAATGGATGAGTTTACTCTTCAGCCAGCGGCTGGTGCCCATGGGGAAATGACTGGGATATTAATCATCAAAGCGTATCATAATCACCGTGGAGATCATAAACGCACGAAAGTGATTGTCCCAGATTCTGCTCATGGAACGAATCCTGCGACGGCAGCGATGGCTGGCTATGAAATTATTCAGATACCCTCCAACGACCGTGGTGGAGTTGATCTGGAGGCTTTGAAAAAAGTTGTTAATGATGAAGTTGCAGCTCTAATGCTGACAAATCCTAATACAGTGGGTCTATTCGATGAAAATATTCAACAAATTACCAAGCTGGTTCATGACGCAGGGGGATTATTATACTATGATGGAGCGAATACCAATGCGATTATGGGTATCACTCGTCCTGGAGACATGGGCTTTGATGTAATACATCTCAATTTGCACAAGACATTCTCCACTCCTCACGGGGGTGGAGGACCAGGATCTGGCCCAGTGGGGGTTAAAGAGTTTTTGGCTCCATTTCTCCCCAAACCTGTGGTGGTGCGAAGAGAGGATGGTACCTTTACATTAAAGTATGATATGCCTCTTTCGATCGGACGGGTTCGCTCGTTTTACGCAAATTTCTCGATACTGGTTAGAGCATACGCATATATACGTAGCCTCGGGGGAGAAGGTTTGCGCTCTGCTTCGGAAAACGCAGTTTTGAATGCCAATTATTTAATGAGCATTCTTAAGGAACATTATTTCCTGCCCTTCGATAGGGTTTGTCAACATGAATTTATTATTACCCCGAAGAATCTCAAGGCTACTGGGGTGCATACGTTAGATATTGCTAAGCGTTTATTAGATTATGGTTATCATCCTCCGACCATCTATTTCCCAATCATTGTTGAAGAGGCTATGATGATTGAGCCGACGGAGACGGAAAGCATTGAAACTCTGGACGAATTTGCTAAGATCCTCATCAAGATTGCAGAGGAAGCGACTAGTACTCCAGATCTGGTTAAGAATGCTCCCTATACTACGTTAGTGACGCGGTTAGATGAAGTGGGTGCAGTACGGAAGCCTAACTTACGTTGGCGCAAAGAGAGTAATTAGCAGGAGATTTGTGACAGCAACAGAATAAACTTAGTTATAAGTAAAGCCGCTCTTTAAGGGCGGCTTTTCCCGGAATTACGAAGAGGAGGAAGAGATGGAATCTAAAGACTTAGAGACTAAAGTGTTAATTCGTCGCGCTTGGGAAGCACGGAAGAAACATTTTACCGACGAAATATGGTTTGACTTTCCTTCCTTGACGGAGAGCATTACGCTTACCGGGCAGGCTTGTGCCTTGAATTGTGCACACTGTGGGGGACATTACCTCAAAGGAATGCGGAGTGTTAGTGAAATGAAGGTTGATGGGTCACTCGATTCTAACTTAACGTTTCGGAGTGCACTCGTAAGTGGAGGGTGTACGATTGAGGGGAAAGTCCCATTTGAAGAACATCTGGAGTTTCTATATGATCTTAAACAGAGTGTGCGTTTGAATTTTCATGTTGGATTGCTTGATGGGAAGGAAATCTCTTTGCTGAAAGGTTTAGCGGACGTTGTCTCGTTCGACTTTGTTGCCGACCGCGAAACAATACAAGAGGTTTATGGGCTAAAGCAAGGGCCGGAAGACTACCGTCGTGTTTACGTTGGTCTTCGAGAAGTCGTTCCAGTTATTCCCCATCTAACCCTTGGCCTGAGAGGGGGCAAATGGGGTGGAGAGGAAAGGGCTTTAGATGCGCTCCAAGAACTTGGGTTTACTGGACTAGTATTTAATGTTTTTATTCCGACACCAGGGACCAGATATGCCTTGCGTCAGCCGCTTCCGGTGGAGGAGGTTGTTCGTTTCTTAGCTAAGGCCAGAGTGCGTTTTCCGGACGTGCCATTAGCCTTAGGTTGTATGCGCCCCAAAGGGAAATATCGTCAAGTTTTAGATGAAGCAGCGGTATCTTTAGGTTTAAACCGGCTAGTTATGCCAACCCCAAGGGCGCGTCGTAGAGCAGAGGAATTGGGGTTGCGAGTGATCAAAGGAGAGGAGTGTTGTGCATTATGACGA